>NZ_JBEOYB010000078.1:0-33865 GCF_040296845.1 Streptomyces sp. NPDC001985 | reverse complement strand
TGTTACGAGGTGTCCACTCCCCACCCCCCGCGGGCGCCCCGGGCGGGGGGAGTCCGGCGCCGAGGGAGCCGGGGGCTCCCGCGCCGGGCGAGCCGCCGGGCGGGGTCGGGGACGCCTCCGCGGCGAGCGGCCCCCCGCCCGCCTGGGAGGCGTTGGGCAGGGCGGCCGGATCGCGCGGGGCCGGCGGGGCGACCGGCCAGTCGTCGTCCGGCCTGTCCGGCCTGTCCGGCCTGTCCGGAGCAGCGGAAACAGCGGAACCAGCGGGCGCGGCAGGAGTGGCGGCGGGCGTCTCCGGCTCCCCCAGCCGGTCGGCCGCCTCCTGGAGCCACTCCGGCGGGGTGAGCAGGAAGGAGGTCTGGTTCAGATCGATCCGCCGCTGCGCCGGGCCCGGGGCGGACTCGGCCGGGACGGCGGGCGCGCCGTACTCCTCCTCGTACCGCCTGATCACCTCGCCCACCGGCAGCCCGGGCCACAGGGTGGCCTCCCCGCTGTCGCGGGCGATCACCAGCCGCAGCTGTCCGCCGTCCGAGCGCACCCCGCCCTCGCGGTCCTCCGCCCAGAGGACGAAGCCGAGGCCGAACTCCCGCACCCGCACCTCCCGGTGCTGGTAGGGCGGCACATCGCCGTTGACCCACTCTTCCGCGCGCTCCTGCGCCTGTGCGAACGTCACCATCGGAGCGTCACTCCCCGTCCGGGAGGGGCACGGCGCGCGCGAAGCCGCCGTCCACCATCAGATTGGCCACGGTCTCCAGCTCGGGCGGGTTGCCGGCGAGGCGCCCGAGGAAACCGTCGAAGTCGTCGCCGCACGGCAGCAGCAGCCGGTCCACGCGCTGCTGGACGTTCCAGCCGTCGCGGTCGCGCCCGTCGTCGTAGGGGCAGAACCAGACCGAACCGATCGACGCGCCCCTGACCTTCACCGCCAGGATGCCGCCCTGGACGAACCCGACGCCCAGGTAGTCCTTGGTCAGATGGTCGCGCAGGCACTTGTTCGCGTACACGAGGTCGTTGACGGCGGCCTCGTCGCGGACCGTCAGAAACGGCTGGTCCACCAGGAGCCCCAGCTCCGCGTCGAGCGCGGCGCCGACGGGGGCGCAGCCGCCCGCTGCCTTGAGGAAGGAGCGGTAGGCGCCGGGCAGCCGGTAGCCGAGGTCCTCCTCCACGCCGAGCAGTTGCTGCTCGGTGACGGAGAGGGCGCCCCGGGGCAGCCCGAAGTGCGCGGGCCGGGTCTCCTGGAGCGGGCGGGTGCCGCGCTTCTCCTGGTCGACGGTGGAGGTCGCGATGCCGCCGTGGTGCCGCAGCAGCGCCTTGACCTCGACCGGGATCAGTTCGAGCCGCCGGGTGCCGCGCGCGTGGTGCCAGGTCCAGCCGTGCGGGGTGGCGACGGCGGGGATGGTGTCCCAGAGGGTGTGGCGGGAGGCGTGCAGGGCGGCGTTGGCCGATACGTAGTCGGTGAGCCGCAGTTCGTCGACGCCGAATCCGGCCGGGGGCTCGGCGATCTCGGCGGCGGCGCGGGCGTACGGCGAGAAGTCCGGGTAGCCGTCGGCGTCCACGCGGACGCCCCGGGGGTGGCGGGCCGCCCGTACCGGATCGGGGAAGTGCACGGTCTGGCCGGCGTAGGCCGCGTTCGGCGGCGTGACGGGTGCCCCGGCGCCCGAGGTCCGGGGGCCGGGGGGTGCCCCGAGCCCTTGCCCACCTGTCGTCATGGCGATCCGCCCCCTGCTGGCTTCCGGCTGTCCGGGACAGCCTAAGCGGTGGGGGTGCGGGGAGCGCCGGTGCTCCGGGCGGGGCCGCGCGCGCCCGAACGCATGGTCACGAATGGTCACGGCGGAGTGACCGAACACCGGCGGACTCACACGATTCAGCTACCCAGCTTCCACACTCTGCGCCGCATTTGGCACGCTGTTCCTTCACTTCGGGGGAGTGTGGGGAGGGACAAAAGCACCATGCACACTGCGCAATCAGGTACTCCGGCCACGGCGGGTGATCCTCGTCTCAGCTGGAGCAGCGCCGAGGAGACCGGCCCGCCCGCGCTCAGCCAGCGCCGGGACGGGATTCTGCCCGCTGTCGCGGCGGCGCTCTCCGTGCGCGGGGAGACGCTCAAGTCGACCGCCGGGAAGGGTGACCGGGCCCCGGTGCTCCACCCTCTCGTCCAGGACTTCCTGTCCACGCTCACCAGCGGCCAGCGGGAACGCTTCACCGGGCGCTGCCCGGAGGCGATCCTGCTGTCGCGCCATCTGACGGCGGCCGAGGGCAACCGCTCCAAGCGGGCCCGGCGCAGACCGCTGACGTACGGGGAGGCCAAGCGCGCGCTGAAGCAGGCGAAGCTGACGGCGCGCAGAATCCGCGAGGACGGAGATCCGCTGCACGGTACGTACGCGCCGCCGTGCCGCTCCTGTACGGCGATGCTCAACCACTTCGGGGTACGGGCAGTGAACCCGGCCGCGACCGACTCCACGAACGGCTGATCCCGCACCGATGCCCGAGAATCTGAGTACGACCCGTTTCCCCGTCGCTGTCGACGCGGCACTGCGCGAGGCGGGGTGGGTGCCGGGCCGCTGGGACATCAAGCTGGCCGAGCACTGGGCGGACACCCTGCGCGGGTACGAGTCCCCGGCGGGGCACCGGCACGCCGTCTTCCCGGCGGCGGTGGAGGTGTGGGCGGAATTCGGCGATCTGCGGATCGCGGGGCTGGGGCCGGGGCGGCAGTGCGCGCCGCCGGTGGTGCGGATGCAGCCGCTGGCGGGGCTGCACATGGCGCGGACGCTGGGGGATCTGGGGAGGGCGGTGGGGGCGGAGATGGCTCCGCTGGGAGTGGAGGGGGAAGGGGAAGGGGAAGAGGGAGGGGGTGGGGTGCTGGCGGTGGACGCGGAGGGGCGGGTGTACTGCGTGGATCACGCGGGGGACTGGTATCTGGGCCCGGACATCGACCGCGCCCTCACCACCTTGATCACCGGCCTCCAGCCTCCCCGCCTCACCGGCTAGGGGGTTTCCCTCCCCGACCGGATCGGACCGGACTGGATCGGACCGGATCGGACCGGACCGGACCGGACCGGTGAGCGGGGTCCGGCGCCAGGGCCCGCGGGCCCGGCGGGATCCGAAGGAAAAGAGACGCTAGGGCGCCGGGAGGACGGCGGAGACGCGGAAACCACCGGATTCGGTGGGCCCCGAGACGAACACCCCGCCCAGCGCCAGCACCCTCTCCCGCATCCCCACCAACCCGTTCCCCCCGCTGGGCAGCCCCGCGCCCACCCCGCTCCCCGCCGCCCCCGGCGCCCCGTTCTCCACCTGCATCGCGAACTCCGCATCGCGGTGCGCCAGCCGCACCATCACCTTCGCGCCGGCGGCGTGCTTGTGGACATTGGTCAGGGCCTCCTGCACCACCCGGTAGGCGGTCTGCTCCACCTCGGGGGCGTACTCCCGCACCCCTCCGTGCACCGCCAGCTCCACCACCATCCCCGCCTGGCGGGACTGCCCGACGAGATCGCCGACATCGGCGATGCAGGGCCCGTCATCGGCCGCCGCGGCGGCGGCAGCGGCGGCGGCGGCCCCCACGGCGGCGAGCGGCACCGGCGCGGCGGCGCGCTGTTCCCCGTCGCCCGTGCGCAGCACCCCGAGCATCTCGCGCAGCTCGGTCAGGGCCTGCCGGCCCATGTCCCCGACCAGCGCGGCGTTCTTCACCGCCTTCTGCGGGTCCTTGAGCGCGACCGCCTGGAGCGCCGCCGCGTGGACGACCATCAGGCTGACCCGGTGCGCGACGACATCGTGCATCTCGCGGGCGATCCGGGTCCGCTCCTCGGTGCGCGCCCACTGCGCCCGCTGCTCGGCGCGGTCGGCGAGCAGCGACAGCTCCTGCTCCAGGCTGTCGGCGCGCTCCCGCAGGCTCTCCATGAGCCGGCGCCGGGCGCCGATGTAGAGACCGAAGAGGACCGGCGGCATGGTCACACCGACCGCGACGAAGGTCGACATCAGCGGTACGTACCAGGCGCCGGGGTCGGCGAGCCCGGAGGCGGCGACGTCCTGGCGGACCCGCACGAAACTCACGATCAGCGTCGCGATCAGCGACATCCCGGAGAGGGTGGCGATGATCCGGCGCGGCACCTCGGACGCGGCGAGCGTGTACAGCCCGACGATCCCCATGAGGTAGCCCATCTCGGCGGGCGTGGCCGCCACCCCCACGAGGACGACCGCGATCGGCCAGCGCCTCCGTACCACCAGCACGGCGCCGACCAGCAGCCCGAAGAGCGCGCCGAGCGGCAGCGGCAGCGCGGTTCTCTCCGCGAACACCGCTCCCTCGACCGCGCACTCGACGGCGGAGAACAGCCCGAGCCCCACGTCCAGTGCGACACTGCGCCGCCGTCCCCACCACAGCACGCCACGGGTGGTCGTGCCCGTGCCGTCCTGGTGTGCCCCCGTTGTGGTCATGTCCTTCAGCCTACGGGCGCGCGCGGGTGGTTTTCCCGGTGGTTTCCGGCGGCCGGGGGCGGCACGTCCCCGGCAACGTGCGGACAAGTACCGTCGCGGGAGAGGCGGGTGTTACGGCATAGTGTGGGTTGCTGGTCGGAGAGCCCGGTCACCGTGATCGGTGTCACCCGGCTCCGCTGTCCCCCGTGGTGTAATTGGCAGCACAGTGGCTTTTGGTGCCATTTGTCCGGGTTCGAGTCCTGGCGGGGGAGCCTCCCACCCCTCACTCGGTGGCCCGTACAGCCGACCCCGCCGGTCCGGCCCCGCCCTTCATTTCCCCCGGTAAACGCCCCGGTATCCTTCGGATGTCCACCACCCGAAGCCGAAGGGCATTCCCGTGAGCGCCAACCGCCCGGCAGCCGTCGTCGTTCTCGCAGCGGGTGAAGGCACCCGTATGAAGTCGAAGACCCCCAAGGTTCTGCATGACATCTGCGGGCGCTCGCTCGTCGGACATGTCGTCTGCGCCGCCCGCGAGCTGGACCCCCGGCACCTCGTCGTGGTCGTCGGCCACGCCAGCGAGCGGGTCGAGGGGCATCTCGCCGCCGCGTACCCCGGCACCCGCACCGCCTTCCAGGCGGAGCAGAAGGGCACCGGGCACGCCGTCCGCACCGGCCTCGACCAGCTCGACGCCGACCTCGACGGCACGGTCGTCGTGGTCTGCGGGGACACCCCGCTGCTCTCCGGCGAGACCCTCACCGCCCTCGCCGCCGCGCACGCCGCCGACGGCAACGCCGTCACCGTGCTGACCGCCGAGGTCCCCGACTCCACCGGCTACGGCCGGATCGTCCGCGACACCGCCAACGGCGCCGTCACCGCGATCGTCGAGCACAAGGACGCCACCCCGGCGCAGCTCGCCATCCGGGAGATCAACTCCGGGGTCTTCGCCTTCGACGGGCAGCTCCTCGTGGACGCGCTCGGCAAGGTGCGGACCGACAACAGCCAGGGCGAGGAGTACCTCACCGACGTCCTGGGCATACTGCGGGAGGCCGGCCACCGCGTCGGCGCTTCCGTCGCGGGCGACCACCGTGAGATCCTCGGCATCAACAACCGCGTACAGCTCGCGGAGGCCCGCACCCTGCTCAATGAGCGGCTGCTGAAGCAGGCCATGCTGGCCGGAGTCACCGTGATCGACCCGTCCTCGGTCCTCATCGATGTCACCGTCACCTTCGAGCCCGACGCCATCGTCCACCCCGGCACCCAGCTCCTGGGCGCCACCCACCTCGGCGAGGGCGCCGAGGTCGGCCCCAACACCCGTCTGAAGGACACCACCGTGGGCAACGGCGCCCGCGTGGACAACGCCGTCGCGGAGTCCGCCGAGGTCGGCGCCGGCGCGACGGTCGGTCCGTACGCCTATCTGCGCCCCGGCACCCGGCTGGGCACCAGGGCCAAGGCCGGGACCTATGTCGAGATGAAGAACGCCACGATCGGAGAGGGCACCAAGGTCCCCCACCTGTCGTATGTCGGCGACGCGACGATCGGCGACCACACGAACATCGGCGCCGCCAGCGTGTTCGTGAACTACGACGGGGAAGCCAAGCACCACACGACGATCGGCTCCCACTGCAAGACCGGCTCGGACAACATGTTTGTGGCACCGGTCACGGTCGGGGACGGCGCCTACACCGCCGCCGGCTCCGTCATCACCAAGGACGTACCGGCCGGTTCACTGGCCGTCGCCCGGGGCCAGCAGCGGAATATCGAGGGCTGGGTGGCCCGTAAGCGACCCGGCAGCGCCGCCGCACAGGCCGCCGCAGCCGCGGCGGAACCCGCCACCGACCAGAACTGACCGAAACCAGGTATCCCGAACTGGGCGTACCGTGATACGTGCACATAAATTCGGCTGGCTCGCGCTCCCCACACCCCCGCGGCCAGAGAACACCCTCTGAGGAGACAGTGCTGTGACCGGGATCAAGACGACCGGCGAGAAGAAACTCATGCTCTTCTCCGGCCGCGCCCACCCCGAGCTGGCCGAGGAAGTCGCACATCAACTGGGTGTCACCCTGGTGCCGACCAAGGCCTTCGACTTCGCGAACGGCGAGATCTACGTCCGTTTCCAGGAGTCCGCCCGCGGCGCCGACTGCTTCCTGATGCAGAGCCACACGGCTCCCATCAATAAGTGGATCATGGAACAGCTGATCATGATCGATGCGCTGAAGCGGGCCTCGGCCCGGAGCATCACCGTGATCGTGCCGTTCTACGGGTACGCCCGCCAGGACAAGAAGCACCGCGGCCGTGAGCCGATCTCCGCCCGTCTGGTGGCCGATCTGATGAAGACGGCCGGCGCGGACCGGATTCTCACCGTCGATCTCCACACCGACCAGATCCAGGGCTTCTTCGACGGCCCGGTGGACCATCTCTTCGCGCTGCCGGTCCTCGCGGACTACGTCGCCGCCAAGGTGGACCCCACCAAGCTCACCGTCGTCTCCCCGGACGCCGGCCGGGTGCGCGTGGCCGACCGCTGGTGCGACCGCCTCGGCGCGCCGCTGGCCATCGTGCACAAGCGCCGTGACAAGGACGTCGCCAACCAGGTGACCGTCCACGAGGTCGTCGGCAATGTCGAGGGCCGGGTCTGTGTGCTGGTCGACGACATGATCGACACCGGTGGCACCATCTGCGCCGCCGCCGACGCCCTCTTCGCCAACGGCGCCGAGGACGTCATCGTGACGGCCACCCACGGAGTCCTCTCCGGCCCGGCCGCCGACCGGCTGAAGAACTCCAAGGTCAGCGAGTTCGTGCTGACGAACACCCTGCCGACCCCGGGCGAGCTGGAGCTGGACAAGATCACGGTGCTCTCGATGGCGCCGACGATCGCCCGCGCCGTGCGCGAGGTCTTCGAGGACGGCTCGGTGACCAGCCTCTTCGAGGAGCAGTTCTGATCGGGGCCTGATCCAGGTCTGACCCCGGTCGTCGACCGACCACGGGACAGAGGGCCGTGACCTCCGGGTCACGGCCCTCTGTCCTGCCCCGCGCCGGGGGCGCTCCCGCCGGCCCGGCGCCGGGCCCCGCTTGATCGATTGGGTGGAGCGGGAGGGGCCCCGGTAGACTGTCCGAGTTGCTCGGCGAGGGAGGCCGCACATTCGGTGCGGCGGTCCGTTATCGACGCGCTCTTCGCAGCAGGCGTAGCAGGCCATTCGTGGCCGGGTGACCATCAGATCCGTCTGCCACACGAGGAGTGCACATGTCTGAGGTGAAGCTCGCCGCCGAGCTCCGTACCGAGTTCGGCAAGGGCGCGTCCCGCCGCGTCCGCCGCGACAACAAGGTTCCCGGTGTGCTCTACGGCCACGGCACCGACCCGGTCCACATCACCCTGCCGGGCCACGAGCTGCTGCTCGCCCTCCGCACCTCCAATGTGCTGCTCGCCCTCTCGATCGACGGCCGCAACGAGCTGGCCATCCCGAAGGCCGTGCAGCGCGACCCGCTGAAGGGCTCCCTGGAGCACGTCGACCTGCTGCTGGTCAAGCGCGGCGAGAAGGTCACGGTCGAGATCCCGGTCCACACCGAGGGCGACCTGGCCCCGGGCAGCTTCCTGGTGGAGCACGTCCTCAACACCCTGCCCGTCGAGGCCGAGGCCACCCACATCCCCGAGGCCGTCACGGTCTCGATCCAGGGCCTGGAGGCCGGTGCCTCCATCCTCGCCAAGGACATCCCGCTGCCCTCCGGTTCGACGCTGGCCGTCGACGAGGACACCGTGGTGATCCAGGTCCTGGCCGCGCAGGCCGAGGAGCCCGCCGCCGAGACCGAGTCCGAGTCCGCCGAGGCCTGATCCCCGACGCTCGGGACCGCTCCCGGCCCCCGGTCGCCCCGGGACCCGGGAGCCGCTCTCCCCGGCCGCCGCCCGCACCCCACGGTGCGGGCGGCGGCCGGGTTTCCGGCTGTTCTGATGTCTGGACGGAGACCATCGGATGACGACGACCGACGCCGACCCCAACGCCCCCTGGCTGATCGTGGGTCTCGGCAACCCCGGCCCCGGATACGCCGGCAACCGGCACAATGTGGGCTTCATGGTCGCCGACCTGCTCGCGGAGCGGGCCCGCGCGGGCTTCAAGCGGGCCCCGAAGGCCCAGGCCCAGGTCGTCGAGACCCGGATCGGCCCGCCCGGCCCCGGCAGCCGCCGGGTGGTGCTGGTCAAGCCGCTGTCGTTCATGAACCTCTCCGGTGGCCCCGTCACCGCGCTGCGGGACTTCTACAAGGTCCCGACCGCGCACATCGTGGCCGTCCACGACGAGCTGGACATCGACTACGGCACCCTGCGGCTGAAGCTCGGCGGCGGGGACAACGGCCACAACGGGCTGAAGTCGATGACCAAGTCCCTGGGCCCCGACTACCACCGGGTCCGGTTCGGGATCGGCCGCCCGCCGGGCCGGATGCAGGTCGCGGACTTCGTCCTCAAGGACTTCTCCGCCACCGAGCGCAAGGAGCTGGACTACGGCGTGGACCGCGCGGCCGACGCGGTGGAGTCGCTGGTCCTCGACGGTCTGGAGCGCGCCCAGGGGACGTACAACTCCTGACAAGCGGCGCCAAGTCGCCTCGGTGAGTTGACCGGGCGCGGCCGGATGCCCAAGGATCGCGCCCCATGAGTCGCATGCTCCTCTACAGCCGCCGCACGGCGATGGGTCTGGTCGCTCTGCTGCTGCTGACCGCGGGCTGCTGGTCGTCGTGGGGCACGGCGCAGCACGTGATGCTCGCCAAGGGCCGGGAACACGGCACGATCACCGTCACCGGCTGCGACGGCGAGACCTGCACCGGGCGTTTCGACCCCGAGGGCACGGCCGGCACCCGCAACGGGATGACGATGGAGAAGTCGCTCGCCGTCAAGGAGGGCGCGACGCTCTCCGTGGTGGTCAAGCCCGGCACCAGCGAGGTGGTGCGCCGGGGCACCGGCGGGGTCTTCCAGGCCTGGCTGCCGCTCGGCGGTGCGATGGTCCTGGCGGCGCTGATCATAGGCGGCGGGATGCGGCTCCCCCGGTTCGCCTGGGTGACGGCGGGCGTCGGCGGCGCGGTGCTGGTGGGCGCCTTCCTCACGCTCTGACTCCGGCCGCGCGGACCCGCGCGAAGGGGCCGCCCGGCGCTCGATCGCGCCGGGCGGCCCCTTCCCCGTGACCGGGTCAGCCGGTGTTGCGCAGCCCCGCCGCGACACCGTTCACCGTGAGCAGCAGCGCCCGCGCCAGCAGCGGATCGGGGCTCTCGCCCGCCGCCGCCGCCCCGCGCTGACGGGCCAGCAGCGAGACCTGGAGGTAGGAGATCGGGTCCAGATAGGCGTCCCGGATCGCGAAGGTCTGCTGGAGCACCGGGTTGGAGTCCAGCAGCCGCTCCCCGCCGGTGATCCGCAGGACCTCGGCGACGGTGAGCGCGTGCTCCGCCTCGATCCCGGCGAAGACGTGCTTCAGCTCCTCGGGGACCAGGGTGTCCACATAGTGCCGGGCGATCCGCAGATCGGTCTTCGCCAGCGTCATCTCCACATTGGCGATGAAGTTGCGGAAGAAGTGCCAGTGCTCGTGCATCTCGTCGAGGACCGTGTCGAGCCCGGCCTCCCGCAGCGCCTTGAGCCCCGAGCCGACCCCGTACCACCCCGGCACGATCTGCCGGGACTGCGTCCAGCCGAAGACCCACGGAATGGCCCGCAGACCGTCCAGACCCGCGCCGCTGTCGGGGCGGCGCGAGGGGCGCGAGCCGAGGTGGAGATCGGCGAGCTGGTCGACGGGGGTGGAGGCGAAGAAGTACGCGGGCAGGTCCGGGTCGTCCACCAGACCCCGGTACGCCGCGTGGGCGGCGTCCGAGACGGTGTCCATCGCCGCGTCCCAGCGGGCGAGCGCCTCCGACGACTGGCGGGGCGCGGTGTGCAGGGCCGAGGCCTGGAGCGTGGCCGCGACCGTCAGCTCCAGGTTCTCCCTGGCCAGCGACGGGATCAGATACTTGTCGGAGATGACCTCGCCCTGCTCGGTCACCTTGATCTCGCCCTCCAGCGTGCCCCAGGGCTGCGCCAGGATCGCGTCGTGCGAGGGGCCGCCGCCGCGGCCGACGGTGCCGCCCCGGCCGTGGAAGAGCCGCAGCCGCACGCCGTGGCGGTGGGCCACGTCGCGCAGCCGGCGCTGGGCCCGGTGGATCTCCCACTGGGAGGTGGTGATGCCGCCGAACTTGGACGAGTCGGAGTAGCCGAGCATGACCTCCTGGACATCGCCCCGGAGCGAGACGAGCCGGCGGTACGAGGGGTCGGCGAGCATGCCCTCCAGGATCACATCGGCCGCGCGCAGCTCGTCCGTGGTCTCCAGGAGCGGGACGATGCCGATCTTCGCCCAGCCCGAGTGGAGGTCGATCAGACCGGCCTCGCGCGCCAGCACGGCCGCGGCGAAGACATCGTCCGCGCCCTGGCACATCGAGATGATGTACGACTCGATGACCTCGGGCCCGAAGCGCTCGAACGCCTCCTTGACCGTCTGGAAGACCCCGAGGGTCTTCTGTCCCGCCGCGTCCAGCGGCGCGGGCGACGGCGCGAGCGGCCGGCGCGAGCGCAGCTCCTTGGCGAGCAGCTTCTGCCGGTAGTCGCGCGGCATGTCCGCGTACCGCCAGGACTCCTCGCCGAGCCGGTCGAAGAGCTGGCCGAGGGCGTGGTGGTGGGCGTCCGCGTGCTCGCGCACATCCATGGTGGCGAGCTGGAGGCCGAAGGCCGCGAGGGTACGGATGGTCCGGTCCATGCGGCCGTCGGCGAGCAGCCCGCCCCGGTGCTCGCGCAGCGAGGTCTGGATCAGGGTGAGATCGGTGAGCAGCTCGGCGGTGCCGAGGTAGTCGCGGCCCGGCTCGTGCGGGGTGTTCCTGGCGAGGCGCTCGCGGGTGTTGACCAGCTTCTGCTGGATGCAGGTGGCCTTGAGCCGGTAGGGCTCCTCGGCGTTGAGCCGCTTGTAGCGGGGGCTGATCTCGGGGAGCCGCTCCAGATCGGTCTGGAGGGAGGTGAGGAGTTCCTCGGTGGCCCCGGTGTAGCGGATGGAGTTGGAGAGCTGTCCGCGCAGGGAGTCGATGATCTCCAGCGCGTCGGTGATGCCGTGCTCGTGCTGGAGGATCAGCACCTCGCGGGTGACCGCGGGGGTGACGTTGGGGTTGCCGTCGCGGTCGCCGCCGATCCAGGTGCCGAAGGTGAGCGGGCGGGTCCCGGCGGGCAGTTCGACGCCGACGCGCTCCAGCTCGGCGGCGAGGTCCTCCAGGACGTCGCCGACGGCGCCGGCGTGCAGCTCGTCGAGGTAGTAGATCGCGTTCCGGGCCTCGTCGGCGGGCTCGGGGCGGACCACCCGGAGTTCGTCGGTCTGCCAGATGAGGTCGATGTTCTCGGCGAGCCGCAGATCGCAGCGGCGCCGGTCGGCGGGGCTGGACGGGGCGTCGAGGAGGGCGGCGATCCGGCGGAGCTTGTTGAGGACCGAGCGCCGGGCGGCCTCGGTGGGGTGCGCGGTGAAGACGGGCCGGACGTTGAGGTTCCTGACGGTCTGGCGCAGATGCTCGGGGTCGGCGTCCTTGAGCCGGTCCGCCGTGCGGGCCAGCAGGCTGCCCTCGGCGGCGCGGCGCTCGCGCATCTCGTGGCCGCGGTGCACCTGCTCGGTGACGTTGGCGAGGTGGAAGTAGGTGGAGAAGGCGCGCACCAGCTTGGCGGCGGTCTCCAGATCGGTGTCGCCGAGCAGCTGGGCTGCGGCCTCACCGTCGCTGCGGGTCAGAGCTCGGACACGCTCGACGAGGTCGAGCAGTTCGGGGCCCTCCTGGCGGACGATGGTCTCGCCCAGGAGATCGCCCAGTCGGCGGATGTCGGCCCGGAGTTCGGCGCTGGCCGTCGGGGTCTGGTCGGCACTGCTCACAGGTGCGGCTCCTTGCAGTGTTTGAGCACGTCTGGAGGGGTACTGGAGGCTGCGGACCGCGCTGTCCGACGAGACCCAGGATAGGTGTCCCCCGTTCCGAGGTTATCCACAGGGCCTTGCCGTGGGGCCGCGCGCTGACATACTTACGTCGCCGTAGGTTACGCATGCGTAGCCTCTCGTGATCATCTCTCCCTCACCCCCCAGGGGACCTCACTATGACAACAAGCCCCGACCTGATGGACGGCGCCCCGGAGTCGGCCCCGGCCGGACTCCCCTCGGCGACACTCGGCGGGGACAGCAAGCGTTCGGTCGAGCAGATCGCGCTGCTGCTGTTCATCACGGTGCCCTTCCTCGCCCTGGCCGCGGCGGTTCCGCTGGCCTGGGGCCGGGGGGTCAGCTGGCTGGACCTCGGCCTGCTCGTGGCGATGTACTTCATCGGCTGCCACGGCATCACCATCGGCTTCCACCGGTACTTCACCCATGGTTCCTTCAAGGCGAAGCGCCCGCTGCGGATCGCGCTGGCCGTCGCGGGGTCGCTGGCGGTGGAGGGCCCCCTGGTGCGCTGGGTGGCCGATCACCGCAAGCACCACAAGTTCTCGGACGCGGAGGGCGACCCCCACTCGCCCTGGCGGTTCGGCGAGTCGCTGCCCGCGCTGATGAAGGGGCTCTGGTGGGCCCATATCGGCTGGCTGTTCGACGAGGAGCAGACCCCTCAGCACAAGTACGCCCCGGATCTGATCAAGGACCCGGCGCTGCGCCGGATCTCCCGCGACTTCGTGTGGTGGACGCTGGTGTCGCTGCTGATCCCGCCGCTGGTGGGCGGTCTGGTGACGATGTCGTGGTGGGGCGCGTTCACCGCGTTCTTCTGGGGCTCCCTGGTGCGGGTGGCCCTGCTGCACCATGTGACCTGGTCGATCAATTCCATCTGCCACGCGGTCGGCAGGCGCCCGTTCAAGTCGCGCGACCGCTCGGGCAATGTGTGGTGGCTCGCGGTGCTCTCGTGCGGTGAGTCCTGGCACAACCTCCACCACGCGGACCCGACGAGCGCGCGGCACGGTGTGCTGCGCGGCCAGGTGGACTCCAGCGCGCGGCTGATCCGCTGGTTCGAGCGGCTGGGCTGGGCGTACGACGTCCGCTGGCCCAGCGCTTCCCGGATCGATGCCCGCCGCACCGGTCCCGCCGCCGACACGGCATGATGGAGGACGTGGCGACCGACGGCAGCAGTGGTACGGAGAAGAACCGGTCCAGCCGGCGGACGCGCCGGGTGCGGATGACCGGCGCGGAGCGCCGCGAGCAGTTGCTGGACATCGGCCGGACCCTCTTCGCGGACAAGGGCTTCGAGGGCACGTCGGTGGAGGAGATCGCGGCGAAGGCCGGAGTCTCCAAGCCGGTGGTGTACGAGCACTTCGGCGGCAAGGAGGGGCTGTACGCGGTGGTGGTCGACCGCGAGATGCGCCAGTTGCTGGACATGGTGACGGGCGCGCTCACGGCGGGCCATCCGCGTGAGCTGCTGGAGCAGGCGGCCTTCGCCCTCCTGGACTACATCGAGCGGTACACGGACGGCTTCCGCATTCTGGTGCGGGACTCCCCCGTGGCCCAGTCCACGGGCACGTTCGCCTCGCTGATCAGCGATATCGCCACGCAGGTCGAGGACATCCTCGGGATGGAGTTCAAGAACCGGGGCTTCGACCAGAAGCTGGCGCCGCTGTACGCGCAGGCGCTGGTGGGGATGGTGGCGCTGACCGGCCAGTGGTGGCTGGACGCCCGCCGCCCGAAGAAGGCGGAGGTCGCGGCGCATCTGGTGAATCTGGCGTGGCACGGGCTGGACGGTCTGGAGCCGAGGCCCCGGCTGATAGGCCACCGCAAGAACTGAACCCGGCCCGGACGGCCCGGGTCCCGGGCGGACCCGGACCCGGACCCGGGCTCCGGTCGGCCGTCAGCCGGCCGTCGTCAGCCGGCCGTCGTCAGCCGGCCGTCGTCAGCCGGCGGTCGTCGTGCGGACGACGGCGAAGATCCGCCGGAAGGGGTAGACGGTGCCGTGCGGGCCGGCCGGATAGGCGGCCCGCAGCAGCGCGCCGTACTCCTCCAGGAACGCCGACAGGGCCGCCGGATCGCCGTCCAGGGCGGTGAGCACCGGCCGCAGGCTGGTCCCCTTGACCCAGTCCAGGACGGGGTCGTCGCCGGTGAGCAGCTGGAGATAGGTGGTCTCCCAGACATCCACCACGCGTCCCGGGCCGGTGAGCCGGCGCAGATACTCGGCCGGGTCCAGGGTGTGGGAGCGCCCCTGGTCGCCGCCGAGCCGGTCGCGCCAGCGCGGGGACGCGCAGACCTCGGTGAGCAGGGTGTGGCTGGGGGCGGCGAAGTTCCCCGGGACCTGGAAGGCGAAGGTGCCGCCGGGGGCGAGAGCGCCGATCCAGCGGTCGAAGGAGTCGGCGTGGCCGGGCACCCAGTGGAAGAGGGCGTTCGAGACGATCAGGCCGTACGGCTCGTCCGGGGTCCAGTGGGCGGCGTCCGCCGTCCGGAAGCCGAGGCTGCCGCCGCCCGGGGTGGGGCCCGCGTGCTCCTTCCCGGCGCGGGCGAGCATCTCCGGGGAGTTGTCGAAGCCGGTGATCACGGCCGTGGGCCAGCGCTCCGCGAGCAGCGCGGTGACATTGCCCGCGCCGCAGCCGAGGTCGGCGATCCGGGGGCCGCCGCCGTCCTCCCCGCGCGGCGGCGCGGGGACGCGGGCGAGGAGGTCGAGGAACGGGCGGGTGCGGTGGCCCGCGTGGCGCAGATACTGCCGGGGGTCCCAGACGGGTGAGTTCTCTGCGGAGAGCATGGGTGACGAGCCCCTTGCGGAGGGGACCCCGGAGTCTCCCGGCATCTCTGCGGGAACCCCGGCGGGCCCGGGTGGATACGGCACAGAAGCGGCGGAACCAGGTGTCCCGGCCCCTCTCCGGCCATCCTGGGGCAGGTCATATCTTGACGTCAAGAGACTTCATGTCGACAGACCCTCTACACTGATCGCCATGGAGGACGAGGTCGATCGACTGGTCGCAGCTTGGCGCCGCGAGCGCCCTGACCTCGACGTGGAACCGCTGGAGGTGCTCAGCCGCGTCTCCAGACTCGCCCGGCATCTGGACCGGGCCCGGCGGCTCGCCTTCTCCGAGCATCAGCTCGAACCCTGGGAGTTCGATGTGCTGACCTCGCTGCGCCGCGCCGGGGACCCGTATCAGCTCTCACCGGGACAACTGCTCACCCAGACGCTGGTCACCTCGGGCACCATGACCAACCGGATCGACCGGCTCGCCAAGAAGGGCCTGGTGGAGCGGCTGCCCGACCCCAGCGACCGGCGCGGGGTGCTGGTGCGGCTGACCGCCGAGGGCCGCGACCGCGCGGACCAGGCGCTGGCCGGTCTGCTGGAGCAGGAGCGGGCGATCCTCTCCGAGCTGTCCCGGGCCCAGCGGGCCGAGCTGGCCGCCCTGCTACGCCAGCTGACCGCCCCGTTCGACAACATTCCCGGTTAGCTCGGCCGGGCCGACACCCGCCCGTCTCGCGAGCGCCACCGCCGCGAGCGTGGAGTGCACCCCGAGCTTGCCCAGCACATTCTGCATATGGGTGCGGACGGTGTGCGGGGAGAGGAAGAGGCGCTCGGCGACCGCCTTGCGCCCCAGTCCCGCCACCATGCACCGGAGCACCTCCCGCTCGCGCGGGGTCAGCGACTCCACCAGCCGCTCGCTCTCCGTACGGTGCTTGCGCGCGGCGGTCAGCTCCCGCAGTACGCCGGTGAGCAGCGCGGGCGGCAGATGGGTCTCCTCCCGCAGCACCCCCCGGATCACGGCGAGCAGCCGCTGGAGCGAGCAGTCCTTGGCGACCCAGCCGGAGGCCCCCGCCTGGAGGGCGAGCGCGGCCCGGCGCGGATCGTCCTTCTCGGCGAGGACGACGGTATGGACCCCGGGGTGCCCGGAGCGCACCCCGGCGACCAGGGAGATCCCGTCGACGAGGCCGTCGTCGCCGTCGTCGGAGACGGCCCGGGCTATGGGCGCCCGGCCCCCCTGCCCCAGGCCGGTGCCGAGATCGGCGTCGACGAGCATGACGTCGAAGGCGCGGCTGTCGGCCGCGCCCCGCTCCAGACATCGGAGCGCGGCGGGACCACTGCCCGCCGCCGCGACGTCGACGTCGGGCTCGGCCGCGAGAGCGGCTGCGAGCGACTCGGCGAAGATTCGGTGGTCATCCACCACCAGGACCCGGATACGGACCACAGACACCCCCTGGCTCGGAGGGCGGACGGCGCGGGCACGCCGCCCGGGAGAGGGACACCTCACCGCCCGGCCGCCGCCGTGCTGTGACTGGTACCCCGCCCCGGGCGTCGTACCCGACGGTTCTCGCCCCCTGATCAACACCGGCCCCCACCGGCGCTGAGCATCAGAGTACGGGCGGGGGCCGGGAGGGGAAGGCTATTTGCAGAACTGATTGGCCGTGGTGTTCAGGGTGTGCCTGATGTTTCGTAATGGGACACAATTCGACCGGGATTCGCGGACCGCGTGCAGGTCGCACGGGTCCCGGTCATACGATCCGGCGCGCTCCCGGCGCCGCCACCGCACCGAAGATTTTCGGCCTGGGAAAACTCGCCTCCGCAAACGCCGACGCCACGGACTCGGCCACCGCGTCGCTCTCCGGGGCCTCGACGAGCACGATCGCCGACCCCCCGAAGCCACCGCCGGTCAGCCGGGCGCCGAGTGCCCCGGCGGTCAGCGCGGACTCCACCGCGAGGTCCAGCTCCGGGCAGGAGACCCGGAAGTCGTCGCGCAGGGAGGCATGGCCCTCGGTGAGGACCGGGCCGACCGCCCGGGCCTCCCCCGTCTCCAGCGCCGTCCGCACCCGCTCCACCCGCTCGTTCTCCGTGACCACATGCCGCACCAGCGCCCGCAGCCCCGGGTCCGCGAGCCGGCCCAGCGCCTCGGCGAGACCCGGATACGGAATGTCCCGCAGGGCCCGCACCCCCAGCTCCCGGGCCGCCGTCTCACAGCCCGCGCGGCGCCTGCCGTACTCCCCCGCGCTGTGCGCGTGCCTCACCCCGGTGTCGACCAGCAGCAGGGCGAGACCGTGCGCCGCGAGATCCAGCGGGATGTGCCGGTGGGAGAGGTTCCGGGTGTCCAGATACAGCGCATGCCCCTCGGTGCAGCACGCGGACGCCGTCTGGTCCATGATCCCGGTGGGCGCGCCCGCGTAGGCGTTCTCCGCGCGGCGGCAGAGCAGCGCCAGCTCCTGCCGCTCCAGGCCGAGACCGTACAGCTCGTCGAGGGCCAGCGCGGTCACCACCTCCAGCGCGGCCGAGGAGGAGAGCCCGGCGCCCGCCGGGAGCGTCGACTCGTAGCGCAGATCCGCGCCGCCGACGCGGTGGCCCGCCTCGCGCAGCGCCCAGAGGACCCCGGCCGGGTAGTCGGTCCAGCCGCGCGGGCCGTGCCCCGGCGCGAGTTCGCCGACCCGCAGCAGCACCGGACCGCCGGCGGCGTCCGCCGACACGAGCCGCAGCACCCCGTCGTCGCGCCGCTCCGCCGTCGCCACCACCGTCAGCGGCAGCGCGAAGGGCATCACCAGGCCGTCGTTGTAGTCGGTGTGCTCCCCGATCAGATTGACCCGGCCGGGCGCCGCCCACACGCCCCCGCTCATACGGACCGCGCCACGGAGCGCGCGGCGGACCGCTCCCGGGCGAACTCCCAGGCGTCCGTGACGATCCCGGTGAGCCCCGGGCGGGCGGGCCGCCAGCCGAGCCGCTCCCGGGCGACGGCGGACGAGGCCACCAGCACCGCCGGATCGCCGGGCCGGCGGGGGGCGAGCGACTGCGGCACGGGGTGCCCGGTGATGTGCCGGACCGCCTCGATGACCTCCCGCACCGAGAAGCCGTCGCCGTTGCCGAGATTGCAGATCAGATGCTCGCCCTCGGCCGCCGCCGCCAGGGCCAGCAGATGGGCCTCGGCGAGGTCGGCGACATGGATGTAGTCGCGGACGCAGGTGCCGTCGGGCGTGGGGTAGTCGTCCCCGTACACCGAGATCGACGCGCGGCGGCCGAGCGCGACCTCCAGGAGCAGCGGGATGAGATGGGTCTCGGGGTCGTGGCGCTCGCCCTGGCCGCCGTAGGCCCCCGCGACATTGAAGTACCGCAGGGAGACCGCCGCGAGGCCGTGGGCCGCCGCCTCGCCGGTGATCATATGGTCGACGGCGAGCTTGGACGCGCCATAGGGACTGGTGGGGGCGGCCGGGTCGGACTCGGTGACGGGGGTACGGGCCGGTTCGCCATAGGCGGCGGCCGTGGAGGAGAAGACCAGTCGGCGGACCCCGGCGGTCCGCATGGCCGCGAGCAGCGCCATCGTGCCGCCCGCGTTGTTGTCCCAGTATTTCTCCGGCTTCGCCACGGACTCGCCGACCTGGGAGTACGCGGCGAAGTGGAGCACCGCGTCATATCCGGGTTCGAGCCATTGCGCGGCGTCGCGGATATCGCCCTCGATGAACTCAGCGCCCGGCGGCACGGAATCCCGGAATCCCGTGGAGAGATTGTCCAGGACCACCACCCGGTGGCCGGCCTCCAGCAGATGGCGCGCCACCACCCCGCCGATGTATCCGGCGCCGCCCGTCACCAGGTACTTGTTCATTCGCTCGCTGCCTCTCGCAGTCGTCGGGCCGCGGCCTCCGGCGGCACATCGTTGATGAACACGCTCATACCGGACTCGGAACCGGCGAGAAACTTGAGCTTGCCGGGAGTACGGCGAATGGTGAAAAGCTCAAGATGGAGCGCGAAATCGTCGCGGCCCGCCGCCCGGAAGGGGGCCTGGTGCCAGGCGGAGACATACGGGGTGGGCGGCTCGGCCTCCCCGAAGACACGGTCGAACCGCTTCAGCAGCTCCAGATAGACCCGGGGGAACTCGGCCCGCGCGGCGGCGTCGAGGCCGCGCAGATCGGGCACCCGCCGGCGGGGGTGGAGATGGATCTCGTAGGGCCAGTGGGCGGCGTACGGGACGAAGGCCACCCAGTGGCCGGTGGCGAGCACCACCCGCTCGCCGCCGGCCAGCTCGGCCGCGACGACCTCGTCGAAGAGGTTGCCGCCGGTGCGCTCGCGGTGGGCGGCGGCCGAGCGCAGCATCAGCGCGGTGCGCGGGGTGACGAAGGGGTACGCGTAGATCTGCCCGTGCGGATGGCCGAGGGTGACGCCGATCTCGGCGCCCCGGTTCTCGAAGCAGAACACCTGCTCGACCTGGGGCAGCCCGGCGAGTTCGGCGGTGCGGTCGGTCCAGGCGGCGAGGACCAGTTGGGCCTGCTCCTCGCCGAGGTCGGCGAAGGAGGCGTGGTGGTCGGAGGTGAAGCAGACGACCTCGCAGCGGCCGGAGTCCCCGGCGAGGGAGGGGAAGCGGTTCTCGAAGACGACCACGTCGTAGTCGTCGGCCGGGATCTCGCTGAGGCGCCCGTCACGCGACGGACAGAGCGGGCACTCACCGGCCGGCGGCTGATAGGTGCGGTTCTGCCGGTGGGCGGCGATGGCGACGGTGTCCCCGAGGAGGGGGTCGCGGCGCAGCTCGGGGGTGGGAGGGAGGGGGTCGAGGGGGCGCAGGTCGACGGCGTCGCGGACGGTGTCGTCGCGGGAGTCGTAGTAGAGGAGTTCGCGGCCGTCGGCGAGCCGGGTGGATGTCTTCTTCATGGTGATGCTCCCTCGACCGCATCAAACATAAGCGCACACACCAAAACACAAGCCAACAGGGAGCGTCAATGGGAGGGGGTGGGGCGCGATGGATGGCATTCCGTTGCATATGTACCGGAAATTTCTCGCGAAGCCTGCGAGAACCGCCAGGGCGGGAGGATTCGCCCTCCGGGGGGGTGGGGGGTGGGGTTGGGGGCCGGGCCCCGGATGGTGCGGGGTCCCGTGGCGCGGGGTCCGTCCTCAAACGCCGGACGGGCTGAATCTCGCGGGATGCGGGGTTCCCTGGCACAGGGTCGTCCGTCCTCAAGCGCCGGACGGGCTGAGTTTGCCCGGGTCACCCGTGGCGCGGGGGTTGTCCTCAAACTCCCCCAGAGCTGCCTCTGGGAGGTGCCCCCAGACAGGCTGGGATTGCCCAGGTGGGTCCGTCCTCAAGTGCCGGACCGGCTGGAATTGCTCGGGTCACCCGTGGTACGGGGTGCGTCCTCAGACTCCCCCAGAGCTGCCACTGGGAAGTGCCCGCAGGCGGGCTGAGATGCATCAGCCCGCCGACGGCTGACCCGCACCACCCGGCCCCTCTGGCGGGTGAGCCGCACCACCCGGCCCCTCTGGCGGGTGAGCCGCACCACCCGGCCCCTCTGGCGGGTGAGCCGCACCACCCCAGCCTCTCCAGCGAGCTGATGCACGAAAACCAGCCCCTCCGGCTGATTGAGGCAGCACACCCCAGCCCCTCCGGCGATTGAGGAGCGGGGGTTCGGGGGCTGGCCCCCGACCGTGGCCCGCAGGATGCGGGAACCTGTGGACCAGGGTCCGTCCTCAAACGCCGGACGGGCTGAGATCGCCCGGGTCACCCGTCGCGCGGGAGTCGTCCTCAAGCGCCGGACGGGCTGGGGTTTCCCGGACGGGCTGAGTTTGCTCGGGCCGCCCGTCAGGCGCGGGGGCCGGGCTCAGGCTTCCCGGACGGGGCGGGATCGCCCGGGTCAACCGTGGCGCGGGGGTTGACCTCAGGCCCCGCCGGAAACCCGGGCACAACCAGCCCCGCCGGCGATTGAGGCGCGAGGGGCTAGTGGGGGGAGAGGGCCGCGCGGTCGAGGAGGCCGGTGCGGGCCGCCAGGGCGGCGGCCTCCAGACGGGACCCCACCCCCAGCTTCATCAGCACCCGCTGCACATGCGTCCGCGCCGTACTCGGCGCAATCCCCATCCCCGCCGCGATCAACCGCGTATCCTCCCCCTCCGCCACCCTCACCAGCACCTCCACCTCCCGAGGCGTCAGCAGCTGCAACAGCCTCTGCCCCTCGTCATCCGGCTGCGCCACCGGATTGAGCAGCTCCGCGAACGCCCCCTGAAGGAGGGCGGGGGCCACCACCGCCTCGCCCGCCCGCGCCTTCATCATCGCCCGCTCCACCCCCTCGATGCGCTCGTCGTGGCGCACATACCCGGACGCGCCGGCCGCGAAGGCCGCGGCGATCCCCCGGGGGCTCGGCACCGGTCCCAGCACCACCACGGCCACCTGGGGCCGCTCCCGCTTGATCTTCACCACCGGGTCGAAGGTCCCCGGCTCCGCCGGAGTCGCCGTGCCGAGCAGACACACCTCGGGCGCCCTGCTGACCACCAGATCGGCCGCACCGGCCGCCGGTGCCGCCGCGGCGAGCACCCGGTGCCCCCGCAGCTTCAGCGCCGAGGCGAGCGCCTCGGCGAGAAGTCGGTGGTCATCGACCACCATGAGCCGCACGCCCATCGAGCAACCCCCATCCCCCCGCCGCTGATGCAACCCGGCCTTGCCCCGGCAAGCTACACGCTTGTTCGAACGAGCGCGTCAGAAACTTGACAGAAGTCCCTCAGAATGCCCAATTGTTGGTTGGACAGGGCTCCTTATGACCACGTCATGACCAACACATGACCTTGGCCCGGCATTTCGAGACCTCCGAAATGCCGGGCCAAGGCGGGTAACGACGTAATTCACCCGGTTCTGAAGCCCACCACCAGATGCTGATCGCTGACCGTGGTCCTGCTCATCAGCGAACCGCTCAGAAAGAGCCGCCCGTTCTCGAAATCGATCTCGTCGCTGTCCAGTGTGAAGCCGATCTCCTGATCGCGCGACGAACGCTCATCCGAATTCTTCATCAGCACGGTCTGCTCGAAGGTGGCCCCGTCGATGCTCACGACCTGCCCGCCGCTGTCGGGAGCCGGTGTCCTGTACGCGATCAGGTTCCCGCCGTCCATCCGCACCGGCATCAGCAGATGCCGGGCGCCCGCGTCCGCGCGGTCGCTGGTCGGCTTCCCGGTGGCCAGATCGAAGGAGACGATCTCATTGGTGTCGGCGAATCCCGAGGAACTCTCCCGCGCGGCCGTCGGGAGATACACCCGGCCATTGCCGACGGCCATTTTCTTGCAGCTCTCCACCTCGGTCGCCCGGCACCGGGCCTCATAGGCGTCACCGGTGGCCGGAATCCTGGCCCGCAGCGCTCCCTTGCCGTCCAGCGAGAACAGGTCCGAGAATCCGGACACCCCCGCGGTGTCGCCCACATCGGCGGCCACCACCAGCGGGCTGCTGGACACCACGTTCGCGTACTCCACCGTCTCCGGCATCCGGTACGAGAACAGGGGCGCGCCGTCCTTGGGGTTCAGCGCCTGGATGACGGTCCTCGAACTGCCCACCGGACCGCACCGGCGGACCGCGACCAGGGCGGGACCGCCGCCGTACCCCCGGTCGTAGCACTCGCCGGCGTCGGCTCCGGGCTTCCAGAGGACCTTGCCGCTGCCGAGGTCGAAGGCGGCGCCGCCCTCCAGACCGCCGGCGGCGACCGTGGTGCCGCTCTGTGTGATCTCGGCGAACTTCACCTTCGCGTCCCCGCTCCTGGCACCGGTGACGGAGGCGCGCCACAACAGCTTCCCGCTGCCGAGGTCGACGACGCCGACCTCGGTGCAGGGCTGGAAGAAACGGGGCGCGGTGCGCTTGGCGGCCTCGAAGACGATCGCGGCCTTCCCGTCCTCGGACTGGTGCGCGGAGGAGGCACAGACCTGGCCCGGGAGCTTGAGCGTCCACGCGGTGGCGCCGCTGTCGGCGTCGAAGCCGACGACGGAGTTGATGCCGGGCTTGACGAACGTCTTCCCGGAGATCCAGGAGCCCTTGATGAAGGTGATGTCCTCGACCTTGGGCTCGGGGTGGGCGAAGGCGGTCCGGGAGGCGGTGTCCGCGGGCACCTTCTCGGTGCCGGGACCGTCGGGCGCGCCGCCTCCCTTCTTCCCCTCCTGCTCCCCCTTCCGCTCCTTGCCGCCGCTCGCGCTGCTGCCGGTGCCGTCCCGGGTGCCTCCGTCCCCCCGCGAGGCGGCGAACCAGACACCGGAGCCGACGATCAGCACCACGGCGACGGCCGCCGCGATGATGATCCGTGCCTGGATGCCGAGCTTCTTCCCCGGCCCGGGGACCGGGGTCGGATGGCCGTAGCCGTACGGCATCTGCGGGGGCGGTCCGTACCCCTGCGGCGGCGGGGGGACGGGGGCGCCGAACCCGCCGGGGGGCGGGTCCTGGGGCGGCCCGAAGCCGCCGCCCTGCGGGGGCTGGTGGGGCGGCGGGGGCGGGGGCGGCTGCGTCATGGTGTCGCGCACCTCTGCGGGGAATCGGCCCGGGGAACCGGGCGAAGGGACGGGGACGGGGACGGGGACGGGACCGGGGCCGGAGGCCGGGCTGCGCTCACCTGGTGAACGCCATCATCGTCTTCGTCTCCTTCTCCTCCGCGTCGTTGCGGGCGCTGACCCGGCCGCTGGCGATGAAGAACCGCCCGCCGTCGTAGACCATGCGCGAGGAGTAGAAGGTGCTCTCCGCCTGGGCGGTGGCGTCCTGGAACTTCAGCAGTGTCCTCGGCGCACCGCCGGAGGGCGCGATGGTGGCGAGCACTCCGCCCTTGTCCCAGGTCGGCTCGCGGTAGGCGAGGACGTCGCCGCCCTCCATGCGCAGCGGCATGATGGTGCTGTCACCGCCGGACGGGGTGCGCCACTTGGCCCTGCCGCTGCCGAGGTCGAAGGCGACGACCTCGTTGGCGCCGCCGGGCTTGGCGGACTGGGTGGCCATGTAGAAGGTGTTCCGGTCGGCGGCCACCCCGATGCAGCCCTCCAGGTTCTCCCCCATCACGACGAACGAGCCGCCGCAGCGGGGCTGGAACCTGTCCTTGCCGCCCTGGATGCGGGAGCGCTCGGTGCCGTCCGCGTTGAGCGCGATGACACCCCACTTCTTCTCCCGGGACTGCTTCATCGAGACGACGATCGGATCGGCCGAGAAGACCTTCTCGACCTCCCAGCCCTCCGGCGCGCTGTAGGTCCACTTGGCCCTGCCGGTGGTGGGGTCGATCTCCTGGAGCTGCTGCCTGGGCTTGTTCCAGTCCTTGGTGGGGCAGCCGGCGGCGGCGAGCAGCCGGGGGCCGCCGGCGAAGGCGAAGGGCTTGCAGCCGGTGGCCGGGCCCTTGAAGAGCTCCTTGCCGTCGGCCATCGAGATGCCGTAGGAGTTGCCGAGGCCGGCCGCGCCCAGGGTGTCGCCGCTGATGGTGAGCGTGAAGTCGGTGAGGGAGTTGAAGCCGGAGCCGGTGCGCAGGGTCTTCTTCCACCCCGCCTTGCCGGTCTTGAGGTCGATCATCCGGAGATCGAGGCACTCGGCCTTCTCCGTGTGGCCGTCCTTGACCCCGACGACGATCTTTCCGTCGTCGCTGGGCCGGAGGGTGGCCGAGCAGACCTCGGTGGAGACCGGGATGGTCCACTTCTTGCTGCCGTCCTCGGCGGAGTAGCCGACGATCTGCTTGTACATGGCCCGGACGACGGTGCCGTCCACGACCCAGGGGCCGAAGGCGTCGACGCCGTTGCGCGGGAGATCCACGTCGTTGGTGGTGACGAAGGATATCTTCGCCTCGCCGTCCTTGCGCCCGGCGTTCAGCTCGCCGTCCGCGCCGCCGGGGCGGGTGTCCTCGCCGGTGTCCGTGCCGCTGTCCGTCCCGCCGGTGGCGCCGCCGGCGTCCGGGGAGCCGGCCGGGTCACGGTCGCCGTTCTTGGCGACGTCCTTCTTCTTGCCGGAGGCGCCGTCGCCGCTGAGCGCGAGATAGGTCCCGCCGCCGACGACGAGCAGACCGGCGACGGCGGCGGCGATGACCACGCCCCGCTTCCCCCGGAAGAAGCCGCCGCCCCCGCCACCGCCGGGCGGGACCGGCGGACCGGGGTACTGATGGGCGGACTGGGCCCGGACCTGGTCCTGCCCGGGGTAGCCGCCGTACACCTGCTGCTGCCCGTACGGGCCCGGGACCTGCTGCCCGTACGGCTGGGGCGGCTGGGGCTGCCCGTACGGCTGGGGTGCCTGCGGCTGCCCGTACGGCCCCGGCTGCGACTGTCCGTACGGCGACTGCGGCGCCTGCTGCCCGTACGGGCCGGGCTGCCCGTAGGGTCCCGGCTGCTGCGGGAATCCGTATCCCGGCGCCCCGGCGGGCCCCGGGGCGCCCGGCGGCGGGCCCTGCGGGGGCGGGGGCGGCGCCGGGGGTATCCCCTGCCCGGACGCGTCCCGCGGCGGATACGGCTGCCGGGGATCGGACGGCGGGCCCGGCGGGGAATCCGGCTGTTGGTCCCGGGGAGCCCCGAAGCCTCCCGGCGGTTGCTGGCTGGGCGGCTGAGACATCAGCGCGTCCCCTTTCCTACGGGCCGCTGTCCGAACCGGCCTCCCCCGCGTGTCCGGTGGGCGCGTCGGCGTCTCTGCCGTGACCCGGACTGGAGCGTTTTCGGACAGCGATCCCGCGTGCTGCACGACACTGAGCGGGGCTTCTTTGTATCACTCGGATCAGTTACGGCCATGGGCCGGTCCATCCCTGTGCCCAAGGGGGAACCGGCCCGTCATGCCTCCGTGACAAGACCTCCGCGGGAGTGCCTAGGACTCCTCGGCCAGCTCCAGCCAGCGCATCTCCAGCTCCTCGCGCTCCGCGACCAGCCCGCGCAGCTCGGTGTCCAGCTCCGCGACCTTCTCGAAGTCCGTGGCGTTCTCGGCGATCCGGTCGTGGAGCCTGGTCTCGTTCCCCGCGAGCTTGTCGAGCCGGCGCTCGATGCGGGACAGCTCCTTCTGGGCGGCGCGGGCCTCCCCGGCGGACTTGGCCCGGTCGGCCGGCCTGGCCGGGGCGGCGGGGGTCGCGGCGTCGATCATCGCGCGGCGGCGTTCCAGGTACTCGTCGATGCCGCGCGGGAGCATCCGGAGCGTGGCGTCGCCGAGAAGGGCGAAGGTGCGGTCCGTGGTGCGCTCGATGAAGAACCGGTCGTGGGAGATCACGACCATGGAGCCGGGCCAGCCGTCGAGGAGGTCCTCCAGCTGGGTCAGGGTCTCGATGTCCAGGTCGTTGGTGGGCTCGTCGAGGAAGAGGACATTGGGCTCGTCCATCAGCAGGCGCAGGATCTGGAGCCGGCGGCGCTCACCGCCGGAGAGGTCGGAGAGCGGAGTCCACTGCTTCTCCTTGCCGAAGCCGAACTGCTCGCAGAGCTGGCCCGCGGTCATCTCCCGGCCCTTGCCGAGGTCGACCCGGTCGCGGACCTGCTGGACGGCCTCCAGCACGCGGAGGCTGCCGGACAGCTCCGTCACGTCCTGGGAGAGATAGGCCAGCCGGACCGTCTTGCCGACGGTGATCCGGCCGGCCGCGGGCTGAGTCTCACCGGCGGTGCGGGCCGCGTCGGCGAGGGCGCGGAGCAGCGAGGTCTTGCCCGCGCCGTTGACGCCCACCAGGCCGATGCGGTCGCCGGGGCCGAGCTGCCAGGTCAGATGCTTCAGCAGCACCTTGGGGCCGGCCTGGACCGTCACGTCCTCGGTGTCGAAGACGGTCTTGCCGAGGCGGGCGTTGGCGAACTTCATCAGCTCGCTGGTGTCGCGCGGCGGCGGCACATCGGCGATCAGCTCATTGGCCGCCTCGATGCGGTAGCGCGGCTTGGAGGTGCGCGCGGGGGCGCCGCGGCGCAGCCAGGCCAGCTCCTTGCGCATCAGGTTCTGCCGCTTGGACTCCTCGGTGGCGGCGATGCGCTCCCGCTCGGCGCGGGCGAAGACATAGTCGCTGTAGCCGCCCTCGTACTCGTAGACAGCGCCGCGCTGGACGTCCCACATGCGGGTGCAGACCTGGTCCAGGAACCAGCGGTCGTGGGTGACGCAGACGAGCGCGGAGCGGCGGGCCCGCAGATGCTCGGCGAGCCAGGCGATGCCCTCGACGTCCAGGTGGTTGGTGGGCTCGTCCAGAACGATCAGGTCCTGCTCGGAGATGAGCAGCTTGGCGAGGGCGATCCGGCGGCGCTCACCGCCGGAGAGCGGCGCGATCACGGTGTCCAGGCCCTGGGGGAAGCCGGGGAGGTCCAGACCGCCGAAGAGGCCGGTGAGGACATCCCTGATCTTCGCGTTCCCCGCCCACTCGTGGTCGGCGAGATCGCCGATCACCTCATGGCGCACGGTGGCCGCGGGGTCGAGGGAGTCGTGCTGGGTGAGCACTCCGAGCCGGAGCCCGCCGCTCTGGGTGACCCGGCCGGTGTCGGGGTCCTCCAGCTTCGCCAGCAGCCGGATCAGGGTGGTCTTCCCGTCGCCGTTGCGCCCCACGACGCCGATGCGGTCCCCTTCGGAGACGCCGAGGGACACACCGTCGAGCAGCGCACGGGTCCCGTACACCTTGGTGACTGCCTCGACATTGACCAGATTGACGGCCATTTTTCTCCTGCTCCGGGGGTTCGCGGTCCGATGCCCAGAGTACGGCGGTGGCGCGACCCGCAGATCCGCCTGTGGACAACGGCCGCGCGACCGGGCACGGAACGGAATCACCCGCGCACCCGGGGTGATGGCGGCGGCGGGGCCGGCGCCCGGCGCGCTCCACGAGCGGCCAGCCGCCGAGGGCCGTCGCCACGGCGGCGGGGGCGGTGACCGGCACCGCTGTCAGGGTCGCCGAGCGGCCCTCCAGCAGACCGCCGGGACCGGCCGCCGACGGGCCCAGCAGACCCAGCGGACAGAGGGTGGCCCCGAGCGCCGCGAGGGCGGAGCGGGACCCCCGGCCGTTGTCATACCCCTCGGTTACGTTGGTGACCATGAGCACCGACAGCGCCCAGGGCCCCGCGAGCTACTTCCCCGCCATCGAGAAGAAGTACGGCCGCCCCATAGCCGAGTGGCAGGAGCTGATCTCCTCCTCGTCCCTGAGCAGGCACATGGAGCTGGTCACCTGGCTGAAGACCGAGCACGGCATGGGCCACGGCCACGCCAACGCCCTGGTCGCGCACACCCTCAGGGAGAACACGGGGAGGTGAGCCCGGTGCTGTTCCGGCCCGATCCGGGAGAAACTCCCTAGTCCCCGTGGCCGGTCGCGGCGATGGTGACGCCGAGGCCGATCATGGTGACTCCGCCGACCCCTCCCACCAGGGAGAGCCGGCGCGGGGAGCGGGCGAACCAGGTGCGGGCGGTGGCAGCGGCGAGACCCCAGACGCTGTCGCAGGCCACCGCGATGGCGTTGAAGACCAGGCCGAGCACCAGCATCTGGACCACCACGTTGCCCGCGCCGCGGTCGACGAACTGCGGGAGCACGGCGGCGAAGAACACTATGGTCTTGGGGTTGGCGACACCGACCGCGAAGCCCTCCCAGAGGGTGCGCATCCCGCCGCGCGGGGGGTTGTCGCCGTTGAAGGAGTCGTGCAGCGCGCCGCGTTGGCGGTACGCCTTGACCCCCAGGTAGACCAGATACGCGGCGCCCACCAGCTTCAGCATCGTGAAGACGAGCACCGAGCGCTCCACGATCGCGCCGACGCCGAGTGCCACCGCCACGACCAGCACATAGGCGCCGAGGGTGTTCCCCACGACCGTGGTGAGGGCCGCCCGGCGGCCCTGCGCCAGCGCCCGGCCCACCACGAAGAGAACGCTGGGGCCGGGGATCACGATCAGCAGGAACGACATGGCCGAGAAGGCGAGTAACCGGTCAGTGGACACCATGAAGCCCATCGTAACCACGGGGACCTGCCGCACCGGTTATCACTCAGGGACGCCCGGGCACGGCCCGAGCGCGCCCCGACCGCGACGGCAGCCCCGGTAACCCCGGCAGCCCCGGCAGCCCCGGCAGCCCCGGCAGCCGCCCGGTCCAGGTCGTCTCTTTCGGATCTTGCCGGGCTCGCGAGCCCCGGCACCGCGCCTCGCCGCGTTGTCGTCGGTCGCCGACGCTCCGCGTGGGCTCCCTCCTCCGCCTCGCGATCCACGGCACCGGACCCCGCTCACCGATCCGGCACGATCCGAAAGAAACTCCCCAGCGCCGTGGGCCCCGGGACATGCCCCGGACCCCGGGCAGGGCGCGGTGTCGAGCCCTGCCCGGGGTCCGGCGAGGGTGGCCGGAGCGTACGGCGGCCCGCCCGGGCACGGGTGGCGGAGGACGCATGCGCGAGGACCCACGGCCCCGGGGTGGGCGCGGCGCGCACACCTGCACGCCGCACCGGATCACCGGATCACCGGATCACCGGATCATGGAACCCGCCGGCGCCCCTGCTTGAGCCGGCGCACCGCACCCGCCCAGCCGCTGCCCCACTTCTCCGTGCCGTTCGCGGGCACCACGGGCGGTTGCGCCGCCGGGGCCGGCTCGGGCGGGGGCGGCGGCGCTTGCGGAGGTTCCCGGTCCGGGGCGGGGACCGGCTCGGGCTCCGGCCTCGACAGGGCGTGGAAATGGTGGCCGATCCACCGTCCCACCAGGAGATAGGCGATCAGCGCCCCGGTGGTGTTGAGGATGACATCGTCCACGTCGAAGGCCCGGCCCTCGACGATGGCACCCTGCACCAGTTCCACCAGCACCATCACCACGGCGGCCGACAGCACCACCCGCAGCATCCGCAGCCGGCGCGCCACCAGGACCGGCAGAATCAGTCCGAAGGGCACTCCGAGCAGCAGATTGCCGCCGATCTGTTTGCAGGCGGCGAGGAAGGTGTACTCCTCGGCGTACTGTCTCAGCGAACGGCCGGGCTGGAGATTGGCCCCGGCGATATCGGCGGACGCGGTGGACGGAGTCAGGGTCAGCCGGGCGAGCACGATCGAGAACCCGACCAGCGCGACTGCCCCCAGAGTCATGATCAGCAGCCTCAGGGCAGTCCTTCTCCGTGACATCCGGGGGGACGTGGAGCGTTCTCCGGTCATGTGTCGCGGATGCCCCGCCCGGGCGCGATCAGGCCCTCCTCTCCCCATGAATGTCCGCGTCCCCGTCCGCGCACCCTCCCCGCCGTCCCGGCACGCGCGCGAGAGGGCGCAGGGCGGGGAGCCGCGCGCTGTCCCCGGATGATCCGGATGCGCCATCCGACCGCATCACCCCAGTTCGAAAGCGTTTCAGGTCTACTGGTGTAGACCTCTTGTGCCCTGTGATCGGCCCCGCTACGTTTCTGCTTGCCCGTTCCGGATCTTCAACCGGAGCGGCTCGCACAACTCCTGATGGCACACCACATCACCGCTCGGACAAGGGAGTTATGTTCATGAGAATGCGTCTCGGGGCCATCGCGGCCACCGTCTTCGCCACCGCCGCACTCACCCTCGGCAGCGCCTCCTCGGCCTCCGCCAGCATGGGATTCTGGGTCCACAGCCACCACGCCTCGCAGGCCGCCTGTCAGGCGGCCGGTGAAGCACTCCGGCCCCTCAACGGAGCGCTCTACCTCTGCAAGCCGTTCTCCGGGAAGGTCGGCGTCTACGAGCTGTGGGTCCGTTACTGACCGTCCCCGCCCCTCAGAAGAGAGCCGTCCTCCCCGGAGGGCGGCTCCGCCATGACCCGGCGCCGGTGTCGCGGCCCGCCCCGGACGGCCCCTGACCGCCCGCGGCGGCCCGGGCGGGGAACGCCACCGCCAGATCCGTGAGCAGCGCCTCGGCCCCTGGCGCGCGCGGGCGCCGGCCGGAACAGCGCGCCCCCGCCGACCGACGGAACGCGGGTCACGGACCCGCGCGCGGACCGGGTCCGGCCGTGGACAGGCAGCGAGTCAGGGCTCGCGGCATCCGGGTCCGCCCCGGCGGGACCCGCTGAACGCCCCCCACCCCCTCGATGTGACGCCCGGCCACCGCAGGCGCCCTCCGCGCGTGCCGCCCCTGGCCGCCCCGCCCGCCTTTCCCGCTGTCGGACCGCTCGGCGCCAGGAGTACGATCGGCATATCTGAACGCGTTCAAATACGAGGAGCAGGTCATGTCCGAGCGGACCGTGCCCGACCCCGCCGCGTCACCAGCCGTTCTCCTGGGCCCCACAGCGCTCTTCTTCGGCGTCGTCTCCGTCCTCGGGACAGCGGTGCCCCGGCTCTTCTTCCTCACCCCGTTCACCGCGCTCGCCGGCGCGCTCGCCCTCACCTTCGGGATGACGGGCGTGCACTACGGACGGCGCGGCGTCGGACGGCTGTGGGTCGCGGCGGCCGGGGCGGTCCTCGGTCTCCTCGGGTTCGGCGCCTTCATGAGCCTGCTCATCGCGTTCGCCGCCTAGGGAGTTTCTTCCGGATCTCGCCGGGCGAGCCCGGCCGGCGACGGGGCACGGGCTCCCCCGGCGGCCGGCCCGCCGCCATCCGGTGGCCCTGTGCCGCGTGTTCACCCAATCCGGTGGATTGAGCCAGGGGCGGCCGAAACCCCCGGGCGGAGGGACCACAGTGGAGGACAACACCACTCCCCGGCGGGCCACTTGATGGCATCCCGGCTTCATGAGAGGCAGCACCTTCGATGCGGACGGAAGCGCTCAACCGGGTCCAGCTCGTCTTCACCCTCTTCGACGCCAACGGCAACGGAGTCCTGGAGGCGGAGGACTTCACCTTGATGGCGGACCGGGTGCGGGCCGCCGTCCCCGGCGCGGAGCCGACGGCGCAGGAGGCCGTGGCGGTGGCGTTCCGGCGGTACTGGGAGACGCTGGTCGGCGAGTTGGACACGGACGGCGACGGCAGGGTCGACTTCGACGAGTACGTGGCCTGCGTGCTGGCGCCCGAGAAGTTCGACGGGGCCGCCGCGGAGTTCGCCGCCGCTCTGTCCACCGTCGGCGACCTGCGGGGCGACGGCCGGGTGGGGCGTTCGGAGTTCACCGCCCTGATGCTCGCGATCGGCTTCGCTCCGGCCAACATCGAGGCGCTCTTCGACGCCCTGGGCCCCGACGGGGAGGACCGCGTCGCCTCCGGCGCCTGGGACGCCTCCATCCGTGAGTACTACCGCCCCGACGCCGACGGTACCGTCGGCGATCTGCTGGTCGCCCTCCCGGCAGGCTGATCCGCGCGCGCCGGGCGGCGGTGGCGCGGGCGCGCGACAGAACGGCACCGCCGAAACGCCCGTGGCCGGGAGTGGACGCGCACTCCCGCCACGGACCACATGCCGTCTACACCGGGTGTGCCCTGAACCGTTCGCGCTTCGGTGCTATGGTGCCGGTGAGGTGCTATCAGAGCGCCCGCCGACGAGGGTGGCCGTACCGGTTCCGCGTAAAGACGGCCTCGTTGGAGGCTGAAATGCCGAAAACACCCGAGCCCCGTGAGCAGGACATCACCACGGCATCATCGGGGAACGACTCTCCCCCCGAGGACCGGGGCACACCGCCCGGTTCCGGCCCCGCACACGCACACCCGCACTCCCACGCGCACAGCCACTCCCACAGCGACGCCTTCGCCATGAAGGAGGGCAGGTGGGCCCAGGACGCCGAACAGCGGATCTCGCTCTTCCGGCACGACGAGGAGATCGAGCGGGGGCTCGCCTTCGGACTGCCCGGATCGCCGACACTCGTCGACAGGACGATTCCCACGTTCTCCCGCGGTGAACTGCCGCACTTCGCGGGTGAGCGGGGAACCTTCCTCAAGACCCCCTTCCTGGAGGACGTCAACCAGGTCGAGGACGCCGAGGTCGCCGTGTTCGGGGCACCTCTCGACTCGGGTGCCACCTACCGGCCCGGGGCCCGGTTCGGACCGCAGGGAATCCGGCGGTCGACGAATCTGTTCGGCACCTACTGCTTTGAACTCGGTGTCGATCTGCGCGAACAGCTGAACATCGTCGACATCGGCGACGTGTTCACCATCCCCGGCAATCTGGAGAAGTCGTTCGACCAGATCAGCCAGGCGATGGCGCATGTGTACCAGCGCGGCGTCTTCCCGGTCATCCTGGGCGGTGACCACTCCATCGGATATCCGACGATCCGGGGAATGGCGCCGTACGTCGACGGGAACATCGGCATCATCCACTTCGACCGGCATGTGGACACCCAGGAGACCGACCTGGATGAGCGCATGCACACCACGCCGTGGTTCCACGCGACGAACATCAAGAACGCCCCCGCGACGAACCTCGTCCAGATCGGCATCGGCGGCTGGCAGTCGCCACGAGCCGGCGTCAAGGTCGGGCGTGAGCGTGGCACCACCATCATCACGGTGGGGGATGTCGAACGGGTCGGTATCGAGAAGGTCGCGGAGATCGCGCTGGAGACGGCGTGGAAGGGCGCCAAGGCGGTGTACCTCTCCTTCGACATCGACGTCATCGACGCGGGCTTCGTGCCCGGGACCGGCTGGCCGGAGCCGGGCGGACTGCTGCCGAGGGAAGCCCTGAACCTCATCAGGATGATCTCGGCCCCCGGTCTCGCCGGACTGGAAGTCGTCGAATGCGCTCCCCCGTACGACTGGGCGGAACAGACGGCGCTGCTCAGCTCGCGCGTCATCCTGGACTCCCTCGCGGTCCTGGTCCGGGAGGGCCACCTCGGGAGGAAGGCGGCCCTGCGGGACCGGCACGCCTGGGGGCCGAGAATCGCGTCCTGACCCGGGTCGTTCGGCGGGAGGCGCTCGCGAAGGCCTCCCGCCTGCCCGCCGCACGGCGCGGTGGCGGCCGGGGCCGGGGGGGCCCGCGCCCCCCCCGCCCGGGGGCGGGCGGGGGCGGCCGCGGGGGCGGGGTGGTGGACAGCGCGGCCCCCGCCCC
>NZ_JBEOYB010000077.1:0-34178 GCF_040296845.1 Streptomyces sp. NPDC001985 | reverse complement strand
GGGGGGGCGGGGGGGTTTTGGTTCTTCCCCCCCCGCGCCCCCCCCCCCCGGGGGGGGCCCCCCCCCCCCCCCCCCCCCCCCCGGGGTTTGGGGGGGGGGGGGGGGGGGCCCCCCCCCCGACCGTGGCCCGCACTGTGCGGGGTCCTGTGGCACAGGGGCCGTCCTCAAGCTCCCCGGAGCTGCCTCTGGGAGGTGCCCCCAGACGGGCTGGGGCCGGCGCGGGGGCCGGCGGACCCGGGCCACCGGGTCCACCGGGTCCGCCGAGACGAAACACCCACCCTGGAAGGGAAACCCCATGCCCCGCCTCCGCCGCACCCTCCTCGCCGCCCTCATCGCCGCCTCCATCGCCCTCCCCGTCTCCGGCGCCGCCCACCCCGCCGCCGTCCCCGCCCCCACCCCCGCCGATCTCGGCCCGCTCCCGGCCGCCACCCCCACCGCCCTCGGCGCGCGGTACACCGCCAGCCGTGAGGGCGTCCGCGCCGCCGCGCGCGCCGCCGCCGGCCACGGCGACCGGCGGCGCGCCCTTGCCCTGCGGGCCATGGCGGGCCCGGACCGCCACTTCCTCACCTTCGACGGCCGCGACGGAGGCCGCACCGCCGAGGTCTTCGGCGACCTCTCCCGGGCCGGCCGCGTCGCCGTGCTGGTCCCGGGCGCCGACACCGGCCTCGACACCTATGAGCGGTTCCGGACCGACGCGTCCGCCCTCCAGCGGGAGCTGGGCCCCGGCGCCGCCGTCGTCGCCTGGCTCGGCTACCGCACCCCCGGCACCACCACCCCCGAGGTGCTCACCACGGACCGCGCCGACGGAGCCGCCCCCGGCCTCCGCCGCTTCGTCCGGGAGCTGACCTCGGCCGCCCCCGCCGCCCAGGTCTCCCTGCTCTGCCACTCGTACGGCTCGGTCGTCTGCGCCCGCGCCGCCCCGGGTCTGCCCCTCGACACGATCGTCCTGTTCGGCAGCCCCGGCACCGGCGCCGACCACGCGGACCGGCTGCGCACCCGGGCGGCCGTCTGGGCCGGCCGCGGCTCGGGCGACTGGATCGGCGAGGTGCCCCACACCCGGCTCCCGCTGCTCTTCACCACCGTCGGATTCGGCCCCGACCCGGTCTCCCCGGAGTTCGGGGCCCGCACCTTCGACGCGGGCTCCGCCGGGCACGCCGACTATCTGAGACCGGGCTCCGTGTCCCTGCGGGCGATCGCCGGGATCGTCTCCGGGAGCACCTCCTCCGGGGAGGCGTCCCGTGCGTGAGCGAGCCCGCCGGATCGACGCCGCCACCCCGCGGGACCGCGACCGCGCCCTGGACGCCCTGCGCGCCTTCGCCATCCTCGGGGTGGTGCTCGGCCACTGGCTGGTGACCGCCCTGGTCGCCGACAGCGGAACCGTGCGCACCACCAGCCCCCTGAACGTCCTCCCGGAACTGGCGCCCGTCTCCTGGGTGCTCCAGACCCTCGCCGTGTTCTTCCTCGTCGGCGGTGTCCTCGGCGCGAGGAGCCGCACCTCGGCGCGTGCCCGGGGCCGGGGCTACCGGTGCTGGCTCCGCGCCCGGCTGGCGCGGCTGCTGCGGCCGGTCGTGGCCGTCCTCGTGGTGTGGGCGGTCGCGGCGGCGGCGATGCTGATCGCCGGGACCGGGCTCGCCACCGTGCACGCCCTGGTCCGGCTGGTCCTGGCGCCGCTCTGGTTTCTGCTGGTCTTCGCCGCGCTGACCGCCGCGACCCCGCTGATCGCCCGGCTGCACCCGCTCTGGCCGCTCGCGGTGGTCCTCCATGTGGACCTGCTCCGCTTCGCCTTCGGCGCGCCGGAGTGGATCGGCTGGCTGAATCTGGCGGCCGGCTGGCTGGTGCCGTACTGCCTGGGAACGCTCTGGGCCCGGTCCGGACTCCCGGGGCCCGCGACCGGCTGGGCGCTGCTCACCGCGGGCGCGCTCGCCACCATCGCGCTGGTGCTGTACGCCGGTTATCCCGCCGCGATGGTCGGCATACCCGGCGCCGGCACCTCCAACCTCAGCCCGCCGACCCTCGCGGCCGTCACCTTCGGGCTCGCCCAGTGCGGCGCCGCCCTGCTGCTGCTCCGCCCGCTGCGCCGGGCCCTCCGGCGCCCCGCGCTCTGGGCGGCGGTGGCCCTGCTGAACCTCTCCGCGATGACCGTGTTCCTCTGGCACCAGAGCGCGATGATCGCGGTCACCGCCCTCGGTCTGCTGGCGGGCGGCGGTCTGCCCGGGCTGCACACCGCCCCGGACGGTGCGGAGTGGGTGCTCGCCCGCACCGCCTGGCTGCCGGTGTTCGCGCTGGCGCTGCTGGTCTGCCGGGCGGCGTTCCGCGGCTGGGAGAGCGGTCGGGCCGGCGGCCGGAACAGCGGCCGGAACAGCGGCTGGGAGAGCTGCCGGGAGGGCGGCCGGGCCGGCGGTCGGGCCTGCGCTGAGGAGAGCGGCGGGAGGAGCGGTCCGGAGAGTGGCCGGTCGAGCTGCTGGAAGCGCGGTCGCGAGAATATCCGGGAGGGCGGCCGGGACACCGCCACCGCCCCCGCCGCCCGGACGACCCCGGGGTGGGGCGGATGAGAGAGAGGGCGGGGGAGATGACACCACACCTGCGCACAGCGGCCACGGCGCTCCGGGCGGCCGGTCGCGCGCTCCGCGCGGATCTGCTGACGACGGACGGCGGCCCGCCCCCGGGCGCTCCCCGCCCCCGCCGGTCGGACTGGCTGCCGGTGTACGGAGTCCTGCTGACGCTCACGGCGGCGGTGCTGCTGATCGTCACCGTCGACCAGTACGTCTCCGGCTTCGGCCTGGGCACGGCGGCCGGGATCGCGCTCGCCTCGCTCCAGTACGGGGCGCTGGTCGCCGCCCTGTTCCGTCCCGTCCCCGCCTGGTGGACGACGCTGGTCGCCACCGTCGCGGTCACCCTTCTCATGGACCCGGGCCCGGGCGCCGACGCGCCCTACCCCTGGACCGAGTGGGCGATCGCCGGCCAGGCCGGAGTGCTCTTCGCGGTGGCCCTGCGGGCCCGCCCCCGGGTCGCGGCCGAGACCCTGGTGGTCAGCGCCGTCACCGGGCTGCTGTGCGGGATCGCCGTGTCCGGGGACACCCGGGGCGCGCCGGTCGCGCTGATGTCCCTCGCCCTGTCCACCGCGGTCGGCGCGGCGCTGCGCGGGCGGCAGCGGGCCCGCTCCGAACTGGTCGCCCAGGAGGAGATCACGGCCGGTGAGCGGGCCCGCCGCACCCTCCTGGAGGAGCGCAACCGGATCGCCCGCGAGCTGCACGACGTGGTCGCGCACCATATGTCGGTCATCTCCATCCAGGCACAGGTCGCCCCCCATCTGACCGAGAACCCCTCCGACGAGCTGCGCGAGAACCTCGCGGGCATCCGGCGGAGCGCGGTCGACGCGCTCGCCGAACTCCGCCGCGTCCTGGGCGTGCTGCGCTCCGAGGACGCCCTCTCCCAGGCCGTACGGCACGCCCCCCAGCCCACCCTCGACCGGCTGGACGAACTGTTCGCCCGGGTCCGCGCCACGGGACTCGTGGTCACCGCCCGCGCCACCGGCGAACGCCGGCCCCTGCCCCCGGGCGTCGAACTCTCCGCGTACCGCATCGTGCAGGAGGCCCTCAGCAACGCGATGCGGCACGCGCCCGGCGCGCCGGTGCGGGTGGACACCCGGTACCAGCCGTCGGGGATCATGATCAGGGTCACCAACTCCCCGCCGGAGCGACCGGCTCCGCCGACCCCGGGCGCCGGGCACGGACTCCTCGGGATGCGCGAGCGCACGGCGATGCTGGGCGGCGAGCTGGCCTGCGGAGCCACCCCGGACGGCGGCTGGGAGGTATGGGTGACCCTGCCCCGGCACACCGCTGCCCAGAGCTCCGAGGAGACCGTGTGACCACCGTCCGCGTACTGATCGCCGACGACCAGATGATGGTCCGCCAGGGATTCACCGTCCTGCTGAACGCCGAACCCGGTATCGAGGTCGTCGGCCAGGCCGTGGACGGGGCCGACGCCGTCGCCCGGGTCGGCGAACTCGCCCCCGATGTGGTGCTGATGGACATACGGATGCCGGGCATGGGCGGCATCGAGGCGACCCGGCTCATCACCGAGGCGGCGGGCACCACCGTCCGGGTGCTGGTGCTGACCACCTTCGACCTCGACGAGTACGTGTACGACGCGCTGCGCGCCGGGGCCTCCGGGTTTCTGCTGAAGGACGCGTCCGCGGACGAACTGGCCCACGCGGTACGGGTGGTGGCGGCCGGCGACGCCCTGCTCGCCCCGAACATCACCCGTCGGCTGATCTCCGAGTTCTCCCGCATGACCGGCACCGCCCGCGCACCCCTCCGGGAGCGGGTCGGCGAACTGACGGAACGCGAGACCGAGGTGCTCCTGCTGATCGCCCGGGGCATGTCCAACGCGGAGATCGCCGCCCGGCTGGTGGTGGCCGAGCAGACGGTGAAGACCCATGTGGGCCGCGTCCTGGTGAAACTGGGCGTGCGCGACCGGACCCAGGCCGCGGTCCTCGCGTACGAGACCGGACTGGTGCGCCCCTCCCGCAACTGACCCCGGCGGGCCCGGGACCCGGTACCGTGCCGGGCCGTCCCTTCCGGATCTCGCCGGGCTCGCGGGCCCTGGCACCGCGACCCCGCTCACCGGCCCGATCCGATCCGATCCGATCCGATCCGATCCGATCCGGCCCGGCCCGGTCCGATCCGGTCCGGTCCGGCCCAGGCCGGAAGGAACCAACTCCCTAGCGGACGAGGCACTCCTCGGCCCCGCCGGGGCCGCCGGCCGGGTCCTGCTCAGGGGCGGCGGCGATCAGGGTGTCCAGCGCGGCCCGTGCCGTCAGCAGACCGGCCACCGCGCTGTCGATCCGCTCCCGCTCCCGGTACAGCTCGTCCACCAGCCCGGGACAGCCGGGCACCAGGTCCGGCCCGTCGTCGACCATGCAGGGCAGCAGCTCGGCGATGGTCCGGGTGCCCAGCCCCGCGCCCAGCAGGGTGCGGATGTTGTCCACCGTACGGACGGTCTCCTCGCCGTACTCGCGGTATCCGCTGGGCCGCCGCTCGGGGACCAGCAGACCCTGCTCCTCGTAGTAGCGCAGCAGCCGGCGGCTGACGCCGGTCCGCCGGGACAGAGCGCCGATCCGCATGGGCCGTACCTCCGGGTCTCCGGGTCTCAGGGAAGTGAGGTTGACTCTCACACCGATGTGAGACTTTAGCGTGTTCCCCATGACACCACAGACCTCAACAGACCAGCTCATCACCCCTGTTACCGTCATCGGCCTGGGTCCCATGGGGGTGCCGCTCGCCGACGCGCTGCTGGCCCGGGACCATCGGCCGACCGTCTTCAACCGCACCCCCGGCAAGGACACCGCCCTCCTCGCCCGGGGCGCCACCGGCGCGGCGACCGCGGCGGACGCGGTGGCCGCGAGCCCGCTCACCCTCCTGTGTCTCAAGGACTACGACGCCATGTACGCGATCCTCGGCGCCGCCGGTGACGCGCTGAAGGGGCGGGTTCTGGTGAACCTCGGCTCCGGCACACCCGAGGAGGCCCGCCGGGCGGCCCGCTGGGCGGCCGAGCGGGGCGCCGAGTACCTGGACGGCGCGATCATGGTGCCGCCGCCGATGGTGGGCGCCCCCGGGTCGGTCTTCCTCTACAGCGGCCCCAGGGAGGTCTTCGACCGGCACCGGGAGCTCCTCGCCGCCCTGGGCGACCCCCGGTACCTCGGCTCCGACCCCGGTCTCGCGGTGCTCCACAACACCGCGCTGCTGGAGATCATGTACGCGACCATGAACGGTGTCCTCCACGCCACCGCCCTGGTCGCGTCGGCCGGGGTCCCGGCGGCCGACTTCGCCGAACTCGCGCTCGGCTGGTTCATGCCGTCCGTGGTGAACTCGACGCTCGCCGAGGAGGTGGCGGAGCTGGGCTCGGGGAACTACCCAGGCGACGCGGGCACCATGGAGATGAACCTCGCCGCCCTGGAGCACATCGTCCGCACCTCCGCCGAGCAGGGCGTCCACACCGACCAGCCCGCGCTGATGCGGGCCGTCGCCGAGCGGGCCATCGCGCAGGGCCACGGAGGCGACAACTATCTGGCCGTCTACGAGGTCTTCCGCAGGGCGGCGGCCGTTGGTTGACCACGGGGGTGGGCCGGGCCAGGATCGTCACATGATCCAACCCTCCGCGGCCACTCTCGCCTGGGCGGCCGCCGCCGCCGGGTCCGAGATCCACGACATCCGGGGCCTGCGGGACGGGGGCAGCCCATGGCTGCTCCGTCTCACCGGCGGGCCGCTGGAGGCGGTGGTGCTCAGGACCGGCGCCCCCGGCCCCGACGGCCCGCACGCGGGTTTCGCGGCCGAGGCCGCCGCCCTGGAGCTGGCCGCCGGGCACCGCCTCCCGGCGCCCCGGCTGATCGCCGCCGACCCCGACGGCCGGTCGGCCGGCACCCTCGCGGTGCTGACCACGGCGGTACGGGGGAGCAGCCGCATCCCCGCCCTGCCGACCCCCGGCCGGCTGCGGGCCCTGGGCGCGGCGGCGGCAGCCCTGCACGCGGTCCCGCTGGACCCGCGCCCCGGGCTGCCCCTGCGGGACCGCTCGATCGGCGGGGTGGACTTCGCCGCGATGCGGCGCGACGGCGGCCTCCCGCCCCTTCTCGCGGAGGCGGAACGGGCGGTCGCCGGCCCACCGCCCGGCCCCGGGGTCCGGCCCGTCCTGGTCCACGGCGACCTCTGGCAGGGCAACACCCTGTGGGAGGGCGAGACGCTGACCGGCATCGTGGACTGGGACTCGGCGGGCGCCGGTCACTGGGGCGTCGACCTGGGCTCCCTCCGCTGCGACGCGGCGGTCCTCGCCGGGCCGCCGGCCGCCGACGAGGTGCTCACCGGCTGGCTGCGGGCACCGGGGCGGGCGCCTCAGGAGGCGGACGCGCGCACCCTGGCGTACTGGGACGTGGTGGCCGCCCTGAGCACCCCGCCCGATCTGGCCCTCTGGCTCCCGGCCTTCGCCGGCCAGGGCCGGGGCGACCTCTCCCCGGCGACGGCGACCGGCCGGCGGGACGCCTTTCTGCGCGGCGCCCTGGACCGGCTGGGCCGGGGCGGGTGAGACGGGGCGCCCGCGCCCGCCCCGGCGGCGGGCCGCCCGGACCGGCCCGCCCCCGAGGGGGCGGCGGTCCCGGACCCGGCCGGGGATCAGCCCTCCGCGATCTCGCGGACCTCGGCGGTCAGGGTCCACCGGTCGTCGTGGACCTGGAGGAACCGCGTGGCCCACTCCAGCGCCTCGGCCTTGTCCTTGGCCTGCACGATGGAGTACCCGCCGATGACCTCCTTGGTCTCGGTGAAGGGCCCGTCCGTGTGGCTCAGCTCCCCGTTCGACCAGGTGACCCGGGTGGCCTCGGCGGTGTCGGTGAGCTTGCCGGTGTCCAGCATCACCCCGGCCCTGGTGATCTCCTCCAGCAGGGCGCCCATGCGCTCACCCAGCTCGGGCCCGTCGGCGGGGGCGGTCCGCTCGTCGACACGGATCATCGTCAGGAAGCGCGGCATGGTGACTCCTCGTCGGAAGGGCGGGGCCTCTCCCCGCCTCTCACCTGTGCGTCGAACGGGCTGGGCCCGGATCGACACCGTCCCGGAAATTCTTTCCGGAATTCTCCGGGACGGCCTCCGGGCCTCCGGAACGGCCTCCGGCAGGCTCCCGGGACGGCCTCCGGAACGGCCTCGGGGACGGCCTCCGGCACCGGACGCCCGCCGCCCGCCGGGAGCCCCCGGCCCCCGTGCGATGCTGGTGGGCATGACCCTGGAGGACCTGGTACGACTGCGCCGCGCCCGGGACGTGATGGACCGCGACTACGCGCGGCCCCTGGACGTCCCGGCGCTGGCGAAGGTCGCCCTCATGTCGTCCGGGCACTTCTCCCGCAGCTTCCGCGCCGCCTTCGGCGAGACGCCCTACAGCTATCTCATGACGCGCCGGGTCGAGCGGGCCAAGGCGCTGCTGCGCCGGGGCGACCTGAGTGTCACGGACGTCTGTTTCGCCGTGGGCTGCACCTCGCTGGGGTCGTTCAGCTCGCGCTTCACCGAGCTGGTCGGCGAGCCGCCCAGCGCCTACCGGGCCCGCTCCCACGAGGCCGGAGCGCCGATCCCGGCGTGTGTCGCCAAGGTCCTCACACGACCGGTCAGGATCGGAGAAGCGCGATCCACCGCCGCCTCGTAACGTCGACAGCATGAACAGCATCAAACTCTCGCAGTGCTTCATCGCCGTCGACGACCACGACAAGGCGCTCGCCTTCTACCGTGACGCCCTCGGCCTGGAGATACGCAACGACGTCGGGTTCGAGGGAATGCGCTGGGTGACCGTCGGCTCACCCGAGCAGCCCGATGTGGAGATCGTCCTCGAACCGCCGCTCGCGGACCCCAACGCCTCGCCCGCCGACCGGCAGACCATGGCGGAACTGCTGGCCAAGGGCATGCTGCGCGGTGTGATCTTCTCCACCGACGACTGCGACGCCACCTTCGAACGCGTCCGGGCCGCCGGCGGGGAGGTGTTGCAGGAGCCGATCGACCAGCCCTACGGCGTCCGTGACTGCGCCTTCCGCGACCCGTCCGGCAACATGCTCCGCTTCACCCAGGCCCGCGAGCAGTAGCACCCCCCGGCCGTGGTGCGGCCCCCGCCCGACGACGCGGGCGGGGGCCACGGCCCGCACCGAACAGATGGATGGAGAGAGAAGACCATGAGCAGGGCCACGAGGAAGGGCACGCGGCCGCCCGCGCGCCACGGTGCCGACAGCCACGATCTGATCCGTGTGCACGGCTCACGCGTGAACAACCTCAAGGACGTCAGCATCGAGATCCCCAAGCGCCGGCTGACGGTCTTCACCGGGGTCTCCGGCTCGGGCAAGAGCTCCCTGGTGTTCGGCACGATCGCCGCCGAGTCGCAGCGGCTGATCAACGACACGTACAGCGCCTTCGTCCAGGGCTTCATGCCGGCCGCCGCCCGGCCCGAGGCCGATGTGCTCGAAGGGCTGACCACCGCGATCATCGTCGACCAGCAGCGGATGGGCGCCGACCCCCGGTCCACCGTCGGCACCGCCACCGACGCCAACGCGATGCTGCGCATCCTCTTCAGCCGGCTCGGGCAGCCGCACATCGGCTCGCCCAACGCCTTCTCCTTCAATGTCGCCTCGGTCCGGGCCAGCGGCGCGATCACGGTCGAGCGGGGGGCCGGCACCAGGACCGTGAAGCAGACCTTCACCCGCACCGGCGGCATGTGCACCCGCTGCGAGGGCCGGGGCACGGTCTCGGACATCGATCTCACCCAGCTCTACGACGACTCCAAGTCGATCGCCGAGGGCGCGTTCACCATCCCCGGCTGGAAGTCGGACAGCTGGTGGACCGTGCGGACCTACGCCGAGTCGGGCTTCCTCGACCCCGACAAGCCGATCCGCAGATTCACCAAGAAGGAGATGCGGGACTTCCTCTACCGGGAGCCGACCAAGGTGAAGGTCGAGGGGGTGAACCTCACCTTCGAGGGGCTGATCCCCAAGATCCAGAAGTCGTTCCTCTCCAAGGACCGGGAGGCGATGCAGCCGCACATCCGGGCCTTCGTGGACCGGGCGGTCACCTTCACCACCTGCCCCGAGTGCGACGGCACCCGGCTCAGCGAGGTGGCCAGGTCGTCGCGGATCGGCGGTGTCGGCATCGCCGACGCGTGCGCGATGGAGATCCGCGATCTGGCCGTCTGGGTCCGCGGCCTCACCGACAGATCCGTCGCACCGCTGCTGGCGACCCTGGGGAAGACCCTGGACTCCTTCGTGGAGATCGGGCTCGGCTATCTCTCGCTCGACCGGCCGTCCGGCACCCTCTCCGGCGGCGAGGCCCAGCGCGTCAAGATGATCCGCCACCTCGGCTCCGCGCTCACCGATGTCACCTATGTCTTCGACGAGCCCACCATCGGGCTGCACCCCCATGACATCCAGCGGATGAACGAACTCCTGCTGCGGCTGCGCGACAAGGGGAACACCGTGCTCGTCGTGGAGCACAAACCGGAGACGATCGTGATCGCCGACCATGTCGTCGACCTCGGGCCAGGCGCCGGCACGGAGGGCGGCACCATCTGTTTCGAGGGCACCGTCGAAGGGCTGCGCACCGCCTCCACCCTCACCGGCCGCCATCTCGACGACCGCGCCGTCCTCAAGGAGACGGTGCGCGAGCCCACCGGGGCGCTGGAGATCCGCGGCGCCTCGGCGCACAATCTGCGGGATGTCGACGTCGACATCCCGCTCGGGGTGCTCTGCGTGGTCACCGGGGTCGCCGGCTCCGGCAAGAGCTCACTGCTGCACACGGCACTGCCCCAGCAGCCCGGCGCCGCCGACGCCGGTGTGATCTCCATCGACCAGGGCGCGATCCGCGGCTCCCGGCGGAGCAACCCCGCGACCTACACCGGGCTGCTCGACCCGATCCGCAAGGCGTTCGCCAAGGCCAACGGGGTGAAGCCGGCGCTGTTCAGCGCCAACTCCGAGGGCGCCTGCCCCAACTGCAACGGCGCCGGCGTCATCTACACCGACCTCGCGATGATGGCCGGGGTGGCCACCGTCTGCGAGGAGTGCGAGGGGAAGCGGTTCCAGGCCGCGGTGCTCGACCACCACCTCGGCGGACGCGACATCAGCGAGGTGCTCGCGATGCCGGTGACCGAGGCCGAGGAGTTCTTCGGCGCCGGCGAGGCCCGCACCCCGGCCGCGCACCGGGTCCTCGGCCGGCTCGTGGACGTCGGGCTCGGCTACCTCACCCTCGGCCAGCCGCTCACCACCCTCTCCGGCGGCGAGCGCCAGCGGCTCAAGCTGGCCACCCACATGACCGAGAAGGGCGGCGTCTACCTCCTCGACGAGCCGACCACCGGACTCCACCTCGCGGATGTCGAGCAACTCCTCGGCCTGCTCGACCGGCTCGTCGACTCCGGCAAGTCGGTCATCGTGATCGAGCACCACCAGGCGGTGATGGCACACGCCGACTGGATCATCGACCTCGGCCCCGGCGCCGGCCACGACGGCGGCCGGGTCGTCTTCGAGGGCACCCCCGCCGACCTGGTCGCCGACGGCTCCACCCTCACCGGCGAGCACCTCGCGGCCTACGTCGGGAGCTGACCGGGGAACCCGGCGGCCCGGGGCCGACTTGCCCACCGGGAAAGCCGAAGGTAGCTTTCCCGGTGGGAAAGTAAAGCGTCACGGGAGGGCGATGGTCGTGAGCACACCGGTCGATGCCGAACAGGCATGGAGGGATCTGCAGCGCGTCCGCGTGCCGCAGGAGCGCGTGTACGACGAGATCGAGCGGCGCGCCTCGGGCGGTTCCGGCGCCGCCCGCGCCACGGCGGCGCTCATGTGGGTCTTTCTGGCCGGTCTGGGTCTGGAGCCGCCCCGCTGGGGCGTCCCGCTGATCGTTGTCGCGTACGTCGCGCTGCTGGGCGCCCTGGCGGTGCTCCACCACCGGGGGGACCGGGTGCGGCTGCACCACTCCCGCCACACCTGGCGGACGTCCGCCGTGTTCGCCGCCGGGGCGCTGCTGACCGGCGGCACGGCCCTGCTCTGCGGCCGGCTGGCCGGATCGCTGGAGCCGCTGCCCGGCAGTCTGATCCAGGCCACGGTCTCGGCCGGGGTGTTCCTGCTGTTCATCGGTCCGGCGAACCGCTGGGCGACCGGCTCCCTCCGTCTCCGCGGTGAGCGGGAGGACGGATGAGCGTCCCCCGGGGCTTCGACGAACTGATCCACCCCGCCACCCGGCTGTCGGTGGTGGCGCTCCTCGCCACCACCGAATGGGCGGACTTCGCGTTCGTCCGCGACAGCCTCTCGCTCAGCGACTCCGCGCTCTCCAAGCAGTTGCACACCCTGGGCGAGGCCGGATATCTGGAGATCCACAAGGAGGGCGGCGGCCGCAAACGGCGCACCAGGGTGCGGCTGACGGACGCCGGCCGCACCGCCTTCGAGGGGCATGTGGCCGCGCTGCGGGCGATCGTCGAGCGCGCCGGGCTCCCGGCCCCGGCCGGACCCGCGCCCACCGGCCCGGCGGCGGACGGCGCTTCCCCGGCGGACGGCCCCGGACCGGCGCACCGGCCCCGCCACCGGCACCACGCGGAGGCGGGACGGTGACGGCGCTCGACCACGGCCCCGTACCGCCCGCGCCGCCCTCCGCCCCCGCCCACCCCGTCATCCGGGCGCGCGGTGTGACCATGGCGTACGGCGGCATCGATGTCCTCCACGGCATCGATCTGGACATCCACCGAGGTGAGGTCTTCGCCCTGCTGGGGCCCAACGGCGCGGGGAAGACCACCACCGTCGAGATCCTGGAGGGCTTCCGGCAGCGCACCGCGGGGGACGTCAGCGTCCTCGGCGCGGACCCGGAGCGCGGCGACGACGCCTGGCGCGGCCGTATCGGACTGGTCCTCCAGTCCTGGCGCGACCACGGCCGCTGGCGGGTCGCCGAGCTGCTGGCGCACTTCGCGACGTACTACCCCGACCCCCGCGACCCGGCCGAACTGCTGGCCCTGGTCGGTCTCACCGACCAGGCGGACCGGCGGGTGGACCGGCTCTCCGGCGGCCGGCGCCGGCGGCTGGATGTCGCGCTCGGCATCGTCGGCCGCCCCGAACTCCTCTTCCTGGACGAGCCGACCACCGGCTTCGACCCCCGGGCGCGGCACGAGTTTCACCTCCTGGTCGAGCGGCTGGCGCGCGATGAGGGCGTCACCGTTCTGCTCACCACCCACGACCTGGTCGAGGCCGAGCGGCTCGCCGACCGGATCGCCATGCTGGTCAGCGGCCGGATACGGGCCTGCGGCACTCCGTCGGAGCTGGCCCGGCGGGCCGCCGCGCGGGCCGAGGTCCGCTGGACGGCCGACGACGGGACGCCCCGCCGCGAACGCACCGAGGACCCCTCGCGGCTGGTCTGGGAGCTCCACCGGGACGCGGCCGGACCGATCGCCGGTCTCGAAGTCCGCCGCCCGACGCTGGAGGACACCTATCTGCACATGGTGCACCGGCAAGACCGGCAAGACCGGCCGGAGCCGGAAGGGAACGGCACGGACGGGGAGGCGCGGGCCGTATGAACGACACCCCCACGACGGAGGGGCGGGCCGGAGCGCACCGCCCCGTCCGCCGCTCCTGCCGCGCGGGTCTCCTGCGCGGCTCCATCGAGCTGCGGCACCTGCTCCGCAATCCCAAGGAGCTGTCCGGCCATCTGACCAATGTGGTGGTCGCCCTGGTGATCGCGGGCTATGTCAGCGGAGATGTGCCCGGCACCGGTGTCCCGATGACCCATCTGGTGCTCGCGGGATTCGCCGCCTATCTGCTGTTCCAGATCGGGATGATCAGTCTTCCGCAGCTGCTGGTGACCGAGCGGGAGGAGGGCGCCCTGCTGCGGCTGCGCGCCACACCCGGCGGGATACCGGCCTATCTCGTGGCCAAGTGCCTGCTGCTGGTCGTCACGGCGGCCGTCACCCTGGCCCTGCTCCTGGCGGCCGGGGCGCTGCTGGTGGACGGACCGCTGCCGCGGGGACCGGCCGGCTGGCTGACGCTGCTGTGGGTCACCGCGCTCGGGCTGCTCGCCGTCGTACCGCTGGGCGCGGCCATCGGCGCCGTACTGCCCAATCCGCGCGAGGCGCTGGCGCTGATCATGCTGCCCACGATGGGGCTGCTGGTCACCTCCGGAGCGGTCTTCCCGATCACCTCGCTGCCCGGGCCGGTCCAGCAGGTGGCCTCCGTCTTCCCGCTCAAGTGGATGGCGCAGGGCCTGCGCTCCGCGCTGCTGCCGGACTCCGCGCGGGCCGCCGAGCCGGCCGGCTCCTGGGAGCTGCCCATGGTCGCCCTGGTCCTGGCCGCCTGGGCGGTCATCGGATTCCTCCTGGCGATCCCCCTGCTGCGCCGCGCCGCCCGCCGGGAGTCGGGCTCCCGGCTGAGCGCGCGCCACAGCAGGGCGGTCCGGAGCGGGGCGGTCCCCGAGCGGGCCGGCTCGTAGGAGCGGGCGCGGCCCGGCGGTACCGCCCCGGGGACCTCAGCCCCTGACCGCGTCCGCGATCCGCAGGGCCGCCTCGGCCGGTGTGAGGTGGGTGGTGTCGACGACCTCGGCCTCGCGGTGCAGCCAGGTGCGGGCCGCCTCGGCGTAGGGGTCGAGATAGCGGAGGCGGAAGGGGGAGGGGCCGAGGACGGTGTCCCCCTCGATGCGTCCGCGCAGGGTGTCCCGGTCGGCGTGGAGGACGAAGTGCCGCACCGGGACGCCGTGCTCCGCGAGGCCCGCGCTGATCTCGCGCCAGTACTCCTCGACGATGACGGTCATGGGCATCACCAGGGTGCCGCCGGTGTAGTCGAGCACCCGCCGCGCGGTCTCGACCACGAGGGGCCGCCACGGTGGCCAGTGCTGGAAGTTGTCCGTCGCGGGCAGCCCGGGAGCGATGTCCATGAGCGTCTCGCCGACCTTCTCGGCGTTGAACACCCGGGAGTCCGGGATGAGCGGCTGAAGGAGCGCGCTGGTCGTCGTCTTGCCCGCGCCATGGGTGCCGTTGAGCCATACGATCATGGGTTCGACGCTAGTGGTGCGCGGCCCCGGCGCCCGTGCCGGCCGTGTCACAGAACCGCCACGACGGGATGCCGGTCCGCGAGGAGGCCCCGCCCGGGACCGGGTACCGCCACCCGCCGCGTTCACCGGCGCGCGGCCAGCACTGCCGCGAGGCCCTCGCGCAGATCGGTGACGAAGTACCCGGGGACCTCCAGCGACGGGAAGTGTCCCCCCTTCCCGGGTGACCTCCACCGGACGATCCGCCGGTACCGCTCCCGCGCCCAGGCGCGCGGACTCTTCTCGATGTCGCGGGGGTACATGGTGATCGCCGACGGGACGTCGACCCGGAGTCCGGGATCGAGCGAATCATGGCTCTCGTAGTAGATACGGGCCGACGACGCGCCGGTCCGCGTCAGCCAGTACAGGGTGACGTCGTCGAGAACGCGGTCCCGGGAGATTGTCTCGAACGGGCTGTCCTCGGTGTCCGACCACTCGGCGAACTTGTCGAGTATCCAGGCGAGAAGACCGACCGGTGAGTCGACGAGCGAGTAGCCGATGGTCTGCGGCCGGGTCGCCTGCTGCTTCGCGTACGCCGCGCGGTGGCGCCAGAAGTCGCGGGTCTCCTCGGTCCACTCGCGCTCCTCCGCCGTCAGCCCGTCCGCCGTCAGCCCGGGCGGCGCCTCCGCGAACGTGGTGTGGATGCCGAGGACGTGCGCCGGGAACCTGCCGCCGAGCACCGTGGTGATATTGCCTCCCCAGTCGCCGCCGTGGGCCGTGAAGGTGCCGTAGCCGAGCCTTCCCATGAGTTCCACCCACGCGGCCGCGATCCTCTCGGTCCCCCACCCGGTGGTGGCCGGCTTGTCGCTGTGGCCGAAGCCCGGCAGCGACGGGACCACGACGTGGAAGGCGGGCGCGTCCGCGTCCTTTGGATCCGCCAGCTCGTCCACCACATCGGTGAACTCGGCGATGCTGCCGGGCCAGCCGTGCGTCAGGACCAGAGGGATGGCGTCCGCGCGCGCGGACCGGCGGTGCAGGAAGTGGATTCCCAGGCCGTCGATGGTCGTCCGGAACTGGCCGATCCGGTCGAGCCGCTCCTCGAACGCCCGCCAGTCGTACCCGGTGCGCCAGTAGTGCACGACATCGGCGAGGTCGGCGAGGGGAACGCCCTGCGCCCACCGCGGGGAGCCGGGCCCCGCGCCCTGGACCGTCTCGGCCTCCGGCAGCCGCGCCGAGGCCAGTCGCGCGCGCAGATCGTCGAGGTCGGCGTCGGTCGCGTGGGCTTCGAACGTGTGCACGTCGCTGGTCGGGCGGGGCATGGGACCTCCTGGCTAGCGGAACCGGCATTGACGGTTCTAGCAGCTCTCCGGGCCGTGTCGCAACCGGCTATGGTGGTTCCATGCGTGCCGACTTCCCTGACTTCCGCCTCGGTTCGGTGCTGGCGACCAGCTTCACGGGGACCCTGTCGGAGCGTCATGGCGACGCCGTGGAGCGCCTTCCCGTGCCGCACCGGCTCATCGACTGGCTGGCCGTGTACGGCCTCGCCGTGGACTCCTGCACCGCGCTCCAGCTCGGCCTCGCCCGGGAGCTGAGGGAGTCGATCCACGCCGCCGCCACGGCGGCCGCCGTCCAGGACGCCCTCCCCGCGTCCGCTCTGCGGGTCATCAACGCCCGCAGCTCCCGGGGCCGGGCGGCGGCCTTCCTGACGCCCGGCGGCGAGCGGCGCTGGCGGCTCGGCCCGGCCTCCCCTCTGGAGGACGCCCTCGGCGTGATCGCCGCCGACGCGATCAGCGTCATCTCGGGTGAGCGCGACGGAAGGCTGGCCCTGTGCGCCTCGCCGACCTGCCGGGCCGCCTTCTTCGACACCAGCCGGAGCCGCACCCGCAGATGGTGCGACATGAACACGTGCGGGAACCGCCAGAAGAAGGCGCGCTTCCTCGCCGGCCGGCAGGGAAAGTCCGGACCGGTGGAGTGATCGTCGCCCCGGAGCGCCCGGGCGGGACCCTCCGTACCGCGCCGCGTCCGGCACGGCGGGACGGTCCGCGCGGCCATCCGACTCATTGCATAAAACTGCATAGCTGCGTATAGTCATGCCGTCGACGAGGAGGGTTCGATGGCGGTACGAGCAGCAGTGGCAGGCGCGAGCGGATACGCGGGCGGGGAAGTCCTCCGGCTGCTCCTCGCGCATCCCGGGGTCGAGATCGGCGCACTCACCGGCAACTCCAACGCGGGGCAGCCGCTCGGCGGGCTTCAGCCGCATCTGGTGCCGCTCGCCGGACGAGTGCTCGAAGCGACGACCGCGCAGGTCCTCGCCGGGCACGACGTGGTCTTTCTCGCGCTGCCGCACGGGCAGTCCGCCGCCGTGGCCGAGCAGCTCGGGGACGAGGCGCTGGTGATCGACATGGGCGCCGACTTCCGGCTGAGGGACCCCGCCGACTGGGAGCGGTTCTACGGCTCCGAGCACGCCGGCACCTGGCCGTACGGACTGCCCGAGCTGCCCGGCGGCCGGAGCGCGCTGGAGGGGGCGCGCCGCATCGCGGTGCCCGGGTGCTACCCGACCGCCGTGTCCCTCGCGCTCTTCCCCGCGTACGGTGCGGGCCTCGCCGAGCCCGAGGCCGTGATCACCGCCGCCTCCGGCACCTCCGGCGCCGGCAAGGCGCCCAAGGCGCACCTCCTGGGCTCCGAGGTGATGGGCTCCATGAGCCCCTACGGCGTCGGCGGCGGCCACCGCCACACCCCCGAGATGATCCAGAACCTCAGCGGCGCGGCGGGGGAGCCGGTCACCGTCTCCTTCACCCCCACCCTCGCGCCCATGGCCCGCGGCATCCTCGCCACCTGCTCGGCGAAGGCCCGGCCCGGCACCACCGCGCAGGACGTGCGCGCCGCCTACGAGAAGGCGTTCGCCGACGAGCCCTTCGTCCATCTGCTCCCCGAGGGGCAGTGGCCCGCGACCGCGTCCGTGTACGGGTCCAACGCCGCGCAGATCCAGGTCGCGTACGACGAGAGCGCCCGCCGGATCATCGCGATCAGCGCCATCGACAACCTCACCAAGGGCACCGCGGGCGGTGCGGTCCAGAGCATGAACATCGCCCTGGGCCTCGACGAGACCACAGGACTCTCAACGATCGGAGTGGCACCGTGAGCGTCACGGCAGCACAGGGGTTCACCGCAGCGGGCATCGCCGCGGGACTCAAGGAGAACGGCAGCCCGGACCTGGCCCTCGTGGTCAACAACGGCCCCCGCCGCGCCGCCGCCGGCGTCTTCACCTCCAACCGCGTCAAGGCCGCCCCGGTCCTCTGGTCCGAGCAGGTCCTCAAGGGCGGCGCGGTGACCGCCGTCGTCCTCAACTCCGGCGGCGCCAACGCCTGCACCGGCCCCCAGGGCTTCCAGGACACCCACGCCACCGCCGAGAAGGCCGCCGAGGTCCTCGACGGCCACAGCGCCGGCGAGATCGCCGTCGCCTCCACCGGCCTCATCGGCCTGCTGCTGCCCATGGACAAGCTGCTCCCGGGCGTGGAGAAGGCCGCGGGCGAACTCTCCGAGTACGGCGGTGAGAAGGCCGCCATCGCGATCAAGACCACCGACACCGTCCACAAGACCGCCGTCCACCAGGGCGACGGCTGGACCGTCGGCGGCATGGCCAAGGGCGCGGGCATGCTCGCCCCCGGCCTCGCCACCATGCTCGTCGTCCTCACCACCGACGCCGATCTCGACAGCCCCGACCTCGACCGGGCGCTGCGCGACGCCACCCGCACCACCTTCGACCGGATCGACTCCGACGGCTGCATGTCCACCAACGACACCGTGCTGCTGCTGGCCTCGGGCGCCTCCGGCCGCACCCCCGCCCACGACGAGTTCGCCGGCGCCGTCCGTACCGTCTGCGACGACCTCGCCCGCCAGCTCATCGGCGACGCCGAGGGCGCGTCCAAGGACATCCGGATCGAGATCGTGGGCGCCGCCACCGAGGCGGACGCGGTCGAGGTCGGCCGCTCCATCGCCCGTAACAACCTCCTCAAGTGCGCCATCCACGGCGAGGACCCCAACTGGGGCCGGGTGCTCTCCGCCATCGGCACCACCGGCGCCGCCTTCGAGCCCGACCGGCTCCATGTCGCCATCAACGACGTCTGGGTCTGCCGCAACGGCAGCGTCGGCGAGGACCGCGACCTCGTCGACATGCGCTACCGCGAGGTACGGATCACCGCGGACCTCTCCGCCGGGGACGAGTCCGCCGTCATCTGGGCCAACGACCTCACCGCCGACTACGTCCACGAGAACAGCGCGTACAGCTCATGAGCGGAATCAACCCCCCGGCGCGCAAGCACACCGCCCTGCCGAAGGCCCGCATCCTCGTCGAGGCACTGCCCTGGCTGACCCGGCACCACGGCAAGACGGTGGTCGTGAAGTTCGGCGGCAACGCCATGGTCGACGAGGACCTGAAGGCGGCCTTCGCCCAGGACGTCGTCTTTCTGCGGCACGCCGGCCTCAAACCCGTCGTCGTGCACGGCGGCGGCCCCCAGATCAGCGCCCAGCTCGACAAGCAGGGCCTGGTCAGCGAGTTCAAGGCGGGCCTTCGGGTCACCACCCCCGAGGCGATGGACGTCGTACGGATGGTGCTCGCCGGACAGGTCCAGCGCGAGCTGGTCGGGCTGCTCAATCAGCACGGGCCGCTCGCCGTCGGGCTCACCGGCGAGGACGCCCACACCATCACCGCCATCAAGCACCAGCCGCTCATCGACGGTGTGCCGGTCGACATCGGCCGGGTCGGCGAGGTCACCAGGATCGACACGGGCGCCGTCACGGCGCTGCTGGAGGACGGCCGCATCCCGGTCATCTCCTCCATCGCCCGTGCGGAGGACGACGGACATGTCTACAACGTCAATGCTGATACGGCGGCTGCGGCTCTCGCTGCGGCGCTTGGCGCGGAGACCCTGATGGTGCTCACCGATGTCGAGGGGCTGTACGAGGACTGGCCCCGCAGCGACGAGGTGATCAGCCGGCTCACCGCCACCCAGCTGGAGAAGCTGCTGCCCGACCTCTCCAGCGGGATGGTCCCCAAGATGGAGGGCTGTCTCTTCGCCGTCCGCAACGGGGTCAACACCGCCCGAGTGATCGACGGCCGGGTGCCGCACTCGATTCTGCTGGAGATCTTCACCGATGAGGGCATCGGCACCATGGTCGTGCCCGATGTTCCGTTCGTGACATCCGTGACGGAGGGGGAATGATGACCAACCAGGAGTTCGCCCGGCGCTGGCAGGGCGTGATGACCGACAACTACGGCACACCGCCGCTCTCCCTGGTGCGCGGCGAGGGCGCCACACTCCACGACGCCGACGGGGCCGTCTACACCGACTTCGTCGGCGGGATCGCCGTGAACGCGCTGGGCCACGGCCACCCCGCCGTCGTCGAGGCGGTCTCCCGGCAGATCGCCGCCCTGGGGCATGTCTCCAACCTCTACACCGCCGAGCCGCCGCTCGCGCTCGCCGAGCGGCTGATCCAGCTCGCCGGCCGCCCCGGCAGGGTCTACTTCTGCAACTCGGGCGCCGAGGCCAACGAAGCGGCCTTCAAACTCGGCAGGCTGACGGGCCGCCCGCACATGGTCGCCACCGCCGGGGGATTCCACGGCCGCACCATGGGGGCGCTCGCGCTGACCGGGCAGCCGGGCAAGCGGGAGCCGTTCCTGCCGCTGCCGGGCGAGGTCACCCATGTTCCGTACGGGGACGCCGACGCGCTGCGCGCCGCCGTCACCACCGACACCGCGCTGGTGATCCTGGAGCCCATCCAGGGCGAGAACGGGGTGGTCACCCCGCCCGCCGGCTATCTGGAGGCGGCCCGGGAGATCACCCGGGCCACCGGCACCCTGCTCGTCCTGGACGAGGTGCAGACCGGGATCGGCCGGACCGGCCACTGGTTCGCGGCCCAGGCCGAGGGGGTCGAGGCCGATGTCGTCACCCTCGCGAAGGGGCTCGGCGGGGGGCTGCCGCTCGGCGCCACGCTGGTCTTCGGCCCCGCCGCCGATCTGCTGCGGCCCGGCCAGCACGGCACCACCTTCGGCGGCAACCCCGTCGCCTGCGCCGCCGGTCTCGCCGTTCTGGACACCCTCGCGGCCGATGGGCTGCTCGACCAGGTCAAACGGTTCGGGGAGAAGATCCGGGACGGAGTGGAATCTCTCGGACACGATCTGGTCTCCCATGTCCGTGGTGCCGGCCTGTTGCTGGGTATCGTGCTCAACGAGCCCCTCGCGCCCCAGGTGCAGCGAGCGGCTCAGAGCGCCGGCTTCCTGGTGAACGCCCCGGCCCCCGATGTCGTACGGCTGATGCCGCCGCTCATCATCGGTGAGGCGGATGTGGACGCGTTTCTCCGGGCCCTGCCCGGCGTGCTCGACGCGGCCCGCGAGCGGGACGGGACAGGACAAACCGGAGAATGAGACGACGATGACCGAGGCGCAGGACTCCGAGCAGGGCGGGCAGGCGGTGCCGCAGACCCGTATGGCCCGCCACCGTCGGATCGTGGACATCCTCAACCGGCAGCCGGTGCGCTCCCAGAGCCAGCTGGCGAAGCTCCTCGCGGACAACGGGCTGAGCGTCACTCAGGCGACGCTCTCCCGGGACCTCGACGAGCTGGGTGCGGTGAAGATCCGCAACACCGGTGGGGAGCTGATCTACGCGGTGCCGAGCGAGGGCGGGTTCCGCACTCCGCAGGCGCCGCTCGGGGAGTCCGCGAAGGAGGAGCGGATGCGGAGGCTCTCCGCGGAGCTGCTGATCTCCGCGGAGGCGTCGGCGAATCTGGTGGTGCTCCGGACGCCGCCGGGGGCGGCGCAGTTCCTCGCCTCGGCCATCGATCAGGCCGAGCTGCACGACATCCTCGGGACGATCGCCGGGGATGACACGCTGATGCTGATCAGCCGGCATCCCACCGGGGGGCAGGCTCTGGCGGACCACCTCCTCCGCCTGGCCCAGAAGGAACGCTGACCAGCAACCCGATCCCATCCGCCCCCTCCGGGCCTCGGTCGGGGGCCGGCCCCCGAACCCCCGCTCCTCAATCGCCGGAGGGGCTGAGGTGTGCGCCCCGGCGGGGCTGTGGGGTGCGGCTCCATCTCTCCCAGAGCTGCCTCGGGGAGGTTTCCCCCGGACAGGCCGAGCAACCTCAGCCCGTCCGGGGGCACCTCCCGGAGGCAGCTCTGGGGGAGTTTGAGGACGGACCCCGCGCCACGGGACCCTCCGGGGGCGCCCCCCGCGCCCCAGGCCCCCGCCCCGGAACCACCCCCCGGAGGGAAAACCCTCAGGCCGTGCGCCGCGGCAGCGGCAGAGGGAGGGCCGGGAGGCCGTCCAGGCTCACCCCCATCCCCTTCTTCTCGCAGTACACCGCGAACTCCTCCTCCGACTTCCGCCCGAAGTGCTCCGCGTGCTGCGTCCGCTCCTCCCGGTAATCCAGGAACGGCACCGCGAACCCGCACGCGTCCGAGACCCGCTCCGCCCGCACCACGATGATCGCCCGCGCCCCCGGCCCGTCCACCTCCGTGAAGTGCTTGATCAGCTCCTCCCAGCGCGGGTCGTCCCGGAAGACCGCCTCCCCGCTCCCGTACACCCGCAGCACCTTCGGCGGCCCGGAGAAGGCGCACCACATCAGCGTGATCCGGCCATTCCCCTCCTGGCGCAGATGCGCGATCGTCTCGGCGCCGCTGCCGCCGAAGTCCAGATAGGCCACGGTCAGGTCGTCGAGGACGACCAGGGTGCCGCTGCGGCCCTTGGGGGAGAGGTTGATGTGCCCGTCGCCGCCGAGCGGGGCGGTGGCCGTGAAGAACACGGGCTGCTGCTCGATGAATGCGCGGATGCGTCCGTCTATTCGTTCGTAGAGCTTTGCCATGCACGGATTATCCGGCGACCCCCCGCCCCGGCGCGCCCCCAATATCCGTCGACGTTGACGAAACATGCGTAACGCTGCATACTTATTCCATCATCGACTGCACCGTAAGGAGAATCCCGTGACCGAGCGCGTCGTACTCGCCTACTCAGGCGGTCTGGACACCTCTGTCGCCATCGGCTGGATCGCCGAGGAGACGGGCGCCGAGGTCATCGCCGTCGCCGTGGATGTCGGCCAGGGCGGCGAGGACCTGGATGTCATCCGCAAGCGCGCGCTCGCCTGCGGTGCCGTCGAGGCCGAGGTCGCCGACGCCAGGGACGAGTTCGCCGATGAGTACTGCCTCCCGGCGATCAAGGCCAACGCCCTGTACATGGACCGGTACCCGCTGGTCTCCGCGCTCTCCCGGCCCACGATCGTCAAGCACCTGGTCGCCGCCGCGAAGAAGCACAACGCCGGCATCGTCGCCCACGGCTGCACCGGCAAGGGCAACGACCAGGTCCGCTTCGAGGCCGGCATCTCCGCCCTCGGACCCGATCTGAAGTGCATCGCCCCGGTCCGGGACTACGCCATGACCCGCGACAAGGCCATCGCCTTCTGCGAGGAGAAGCAGCTCCCGATCGTCACCACCAAGAAGTCCCCGTACTCCATCGACCAGAACGTCTTCGGACGGGCCGTGGAGACCGGATTCCTGGAGGACATCTGGAACGCGCCGATCGAGGACGTCTACGAGTACACCTCCAACCCCGCCGAGCCGCGCGAGGCCGACGAGGTCGTCATCTCCTTCGAGGCGGGCGTCCCGGTCGCCATCGACGGCCGCCCCGTCACCGTCCTCCAGGCGATCCAGCAGCTCAACGAGCGGGCCGGCGCCCAGGGCATCGGCCGGATCGACATCGTCGAGGACCGGCTCGTGGGCATCAAGTCCCGTGAGGTGTACGAGGCCCCCGGCGCGATCGCGCTGATCACCGCCCACCAGGAGCTGGAGAACGTCACCGTCGAGCGCGAGCTGGCCCGCTACAAGCGGCAGGTCGAGCAGCGCTGGGGCGAGCTGGTCTACGACGGCCTCTGGTTCTCCCCGCTCAAGCGCGCTCTGGACGGCTTCATCAACGAGGCCAACCAGCATGTCACCGGTGACATCCGGATGACCCTGCACGGCGGCCGTGCCGTGGTCACCGGCCGCAGGTCGGACAAGTCGCTGTACGACTTCAACCTCGCCACCTACGACACCGGCGACACCTTCGACCAGTCCAAGGCGCAGGGCTTCATCGAGATCTTCGGCCTCTCCTCGAAGATCGCCGCCCGGCGCGACCTCGTCTGACCGCACGCCGCGCCGCGCACCACCGCCGCCCCCCTCCTCGTCGACGGGGCGGCGGCGGCCCGGTCCCGCCCGCCCGTGCACCGGTCCCGGCCCCGCACCCACCCCTCCGAGGAGATTCAGCAGTGAGCAGCAACAACGGTGATGTCCGGCTCTGGGGCGGACGGTTCGCCGACGGCCCCGCCGAGGCGCTGGCGGCGCTCTCCGCCTCCGTCCACTTCGACTGGCGCCTCGCGCCGTACGACATCGCCGGCTCACGCGCCCACGCCCGGGTCCTGCACACGGCGGGCCTGCTCGACGCGGACGAGCTGACCCGGATGATCGCCGGGCTCGATCTGCTGGAGGCCGATGTGGCCTCGGGCGACTTCGTGGGCACGGTGGCCGACGAGGACGTCCACACCGCCCTGGAGCGGGGCCTGCTGGAGCGCCTCGGCCCCGACCTCGGCGGCAAGCTGAGGGCCGGCCGCTCCCGCAACGACCAGGTCGCGACCCTCTTCCGGATGTACCTCCGCGACCACGCCCGGATCATCGGCGGTCTGATCGCGGATCTCCAGGACGCGCTGGTGGGCCTCGCCGAGGCACACCCGGACGTCGCCATGCCGGGCCGTACGCATCTCCAGCACGCCCAGCCCGTCCTCTTCGCCCACCATGTGCTCGCCCATGTCCAGTCGCTCTCCCGGGACGCGGAGCGGCTGCGCCAGTGGGACACCCGTACGGCGGTCTCGCCGTACGGCTCCGGGGCGCTGGCGGGCTCCTCGCTGGGGCTCGACCCCGTGGCGGTCGCCGCCGATCTGGGCTTCGAGCGCGGCTCGGCGGGCAACTCCATCGACGGCACCGCATCGCGGGACTTCGCCGCCGAGTTCGCCTTCATCACCGCGATGATCGGCGTCAACCTCTCCCGGATCGCGGAGGAGATCATCATCTGGAACACGAAGGAGTTCTCCTTCGTCACCCTCCACGACGCGTTCTCCACCGGCTCCTCGATCATGCCGCAGAAGAAGAACCCGGACATCGCCGAGCTGGCGCGCGGCAAGTCCGGCCGGCTCATCGGCAACCTCACGGGCCTGCTGGCGACGTTGAAGGCGCTCCCCCTCGCGTACAACCGCGACCTCCAGGAGGACAAGGAGCCGGTCTTCGACTCCTGCGACCAGCTGGAGGTGCTGCTGCCCGCCTTCACCGGGATGATGGCCACCCTCACCGTCCACCGGGAGCGGATGGAGGAGCTGGCCCCGGCCGGCTTCTCGCTCGCCACGGACATCGCGGAGTGGCTGGTGCGGCAGGGGGTGCCGTTCCGGGTCGCCCACGAGGTCGCCGGTGAGTGCGTCAAGGAGTGCGAGAGCCGGGGCGTGGAGCTGAACGGACTGACGGACGAGGAGTTCGCGAAGATCTCCCCGCATCTGACCCCGGAGGTCCGCTCGGTCCTCGACGTCCCCGGCGCGCTGGCCTCCCGCGACGGCCGGGGCGGTACGGCCCCGTCCGCCGTGCGGACCCAGCTCGCCGAGGTCAAGGCCGATCTGGTGATCCAGCACGCCTGGGCCGAGGCCAAGCGGTAGGGCCCGGCCCGCCCGGGGACCCCGTCCCGCCCGGACCCCGGGGGCTGGTGAGGATCACCAGGCCGCTGGTCGCCCTGGTCATCGCGACATAGCGGTCCACCGCCCCCTCCACACCCTCGCCGAACGCCTCCGGGTCGACGAGGACGACCAGATCGAATTCCAGCCCCTTCGACAGCTCCGGGGTCAGCGACCGGACGCGGGGTGTCGCGCGGAAGGCGGGATCGCCGATGACACAGGCGGTCCCGTCGGCGTGCGCGGCGAGCCAGGAGTCGAGGACCGGGCCGAGCTCGGCGGTGGAGCCGTGGAGGACGGGGACGTGGCCGCTCCGGACGGAGACCGGCACATTGGCGTCCGGGAGCACGGCACGGATCACCGGCTCGGCCTCCGCCATGATCTCCTCCGGCGTCCGGTAGTTGACGCTCAGGGAGGCCAGGCGGACCCGGTCGACGCCGATCCGTTCGAGCCGCTCCCGCCAGGACTCCGTGAACCCGCGCCGGGCCTGGGCGCGGTCGCCGACGATGGTCAGGCTCCGGGACGGGCAGCGCAGCAGCAGCATCTGCCACTCCGCGTCGGTCAGCTCCTGGGCCTCGTCCACGACGATGTGCGCGAACGGCCCGGCGAGCCGATCCGGTCGGCGGCCCGCGAACGCGCTCTCGTCGACCAGACTGTTTCTGAGGTCCTCCCCGCGCAGCATGGTCACCACGCCCTCGCCGTCGTCGTCGGCCGCCAGCAGGGCGTCGACGACCCGGGTCATGTGCGCGCGTTCGGCGGCGACGGCGGCGGTGTGCCGGCGCTCGCGCCGCGCCGCCCCCGGGTCGCCGAGGCGCTGCCGCGCCGCGTCCAGGAGCGGCAGGTCGGAGACGGTCCACGCCCGGGGGGCCGGGCGCTGGAGCCGTGCCACCTCGTCCGGGGTGAGCCAGGGGGCGCACACGCGCAGATACGCGGGTACGGACCACAGGTCCCCGACCAGGTCGGCCGCCTCGATCAGCGGCCACGCGCGGCCGAAGGCCATGAGCAGCTCCCGGTTCCGGCGCAGTGACGCGCGGAGCTGCTCGTCGGGGACGTCGCCGTCGTGCAGGTCCACCAGGATCGTGAGCAGCTCCTCCCAGACCTGCTCGCGCGCCTCGTTGTGCGGGGTGCCGGGGTCCGCGGCCCCGAACGCCGCGGCCCAGTCGTCGGCGCCCAGCGGGATGTCGGACCAGGGGGTGGTGACCGTCATGCCCTGGGCGGGCGGCTCCTCGTAGAAGCGGACGGCCGCCTCGATCGCCCCGACCAGGCGGGCGGAGGACTTCAGCCCGGCCACCTCCGGGTCGGTCTCGGCCACCGCCCCGGCTCCCTCGGCGACGAGGTCCCGCAGGGTGCAGATCTGTACGCCCTCCTCCCCGAGGCTGGGCAGGACATCGGAGACATACCCCAGGTAGGGCTCGTGCGGGCCGACGAACAGGACGCCGCCCCGGCGGTGCGCGAGACGCGGGTCCGCGTGCAGCAGATAGGCGGCGCGGTGCAGGGCGACGACGGTCTTCCCGGTGCCGGGGCCGCCGTCGACGACGAGGGCACCCCGGGAGCCCGCGCGGATGACGGCGTCCTGGTCGGCCTGGATGGTGCCGAGCACATCGCGCATCCGCGCCGAACGGTCGCCGCCGAGACTGGCGATGAAGGCGGACTGGTCGTCGAGCGCGGCGTGCCCGGCGAACCCGTCCCGGGTGAACACCTCGTCCCAGTAGTCACCGACCCGGCCGCCGCTCCAGCGGTACCGGCGACGGCTCGCGAGCCCCATCGGATGGGCGTGGGTGGCCCCGAAGAACGGCTCGGCGGCGGGTGAGCGCCAGTCGAGCAGCAGCCGGCGGCCCGTGCTGTCGGTGAGTCCGAGCCGTCCGATGTACACGGGGTCGCCGCCGTCGGCGCCGACCATGCGCCCGAGACAGAGGTCCAGCCCGAAGCGGCGCAGGGTCCGCAGCCGCGCGGTCAGCCGGTGCACCTCCATGTCCCGGTCCATCGCCTGCCGGCCGATGCCACCGGGTGCCCGGCGCTCGGTGTCGAGACGGTCGGAGAGATCGGCGACCGAGTGCGCGAGGCACTCCGCGATGGCCGCGAAGTGCTGCTCATCGCCGGCGATCAGCGCGGGGTCGGCTTTGGCGGCGAGGCGGTCGGGAAGGTCGAACGCGCTGGTGGGGAGGGGTTTCAACGGCGTGGCTCCGATCTGGGGGCCATCGGCGCCCCCGGCTTCGATCGGCGATTCTGGGCCATACCCGGGGCCTTGCGGCAAGCCCCCCGGTGCGCTATAAATTGGCTATGGCCAGGAGAGTCAGCTCTCCCGGCCTTTTCTTCTGCCCCGACACCCTGCCGAGCGCTGCCCCGACCCCCCGCCGAGCGGCCCGGGCGCGCGGGCCGCGGCTCCGTCATGCGGCTCCGTCATGCGGCCCCGGAGGGCACGGCGCGGATATTCAATGAGACATTCGTGTCTCAATCTGCATATGATTGTCTCATGACTGTCGACCGTGAGCAGGTGCTGAGAAAGGCCGCCGCCCTGCTCTCCCGCAAGGCCACCGCCACCATGGACGAGGTCGCCCGGGCCGCGGGTATCGGGCGGGCCACGCTGCACCGGCACTTCGCCGGCCGGGACGCGCTGGTGCGGGCGCTGGAGGACTTCGGGCTGACGGAGTTCGAGACCGCCGTCGAGGCGGCCCGGCTCCATGAGGGCAGCGCCACCGAGGCGCTGCGGCGGCTCGTGGCGGCATCCGAGTCCGCCTCCGGGCTGCTCTCGTTCCTCATCACCGAGAACCAGCTCTTCGAGGGCGCGGAGATGAACGAGGGCTGGAACCGGATCGACGACCGGATCGCCGCCCTCTTCCTGCGCGGCCAGGAAGAGGGGGACTTCCGGATCGACCTCACCGCCACCTGGCTCACGGACGCCCTCTACGGGCTGATCACCTCGGCCGCCTGGGCCGTCCAGTCCGGCCGGGTGGCCGCCAAGGACTACGAAACGATGATCGCCGAGCTGGTGCTCGGCGGCTGCACACGACGGAGCGTGAAGCAATGACCGGCACCGACCTGAAGGCGCAGGAGACCGTCCGCGCGCCGGGCCGCTGGCTGGCGCTCGCCGTTCTGGTGTTCGCCGTGCTGCTGGTCGCGGTCGACGCCACCGTACTGGGTCTCGCGACCCCGTACCTGAGCGAGGACCTCAAGCCCTCCGGCACCCAGCTGCTGTGGATCGGTGACGTCTACTCCTTCGTCATCGCCGGTCTGCTGATCTCCATGGGCAGCCTCGGCGACCGCATCGGCCGCAAGAAGCTGCTGCTCGTCGGCGCCGTGGCGTTCGGCGCCGTCTCGGTGCTCAACGCCTACGCCACCAGCCCCGAGGCGATGATCGTGGCGCGCGCCCTGCTCGGTGTCGCCGGCGCCACCCTGATGCCGTCCACGCTCGCCCTGATCCGCAACCTCTTCCACGACCCCAAGGAACGCAGCATCGCCGTCGGCATCTGGGGCGCCGCGGCCTCCGCCGGCGCCGCCGTGGGCCCCGTAGTCGGCGGGGTGCTCCTGGAGCACTTCTGGTGGGGCTCGGTCTTCCTGATCAACCTGCCGGTCATGGCCGTGCTGGTCGTCGTCGGCATCAAGCTGCTCCCCGAGTCGCGCAACCCCGACCCGGGCCCCTGGGACCTGATAAGCGTCGCGCTCTCGCTGATCGGCATGGTCTCCGTGGTCTACGCGATCAAGGAGCTGGCCGTGCACGGCGCCGGTCTCGGTGTCGCCGCGTCCGCCGTCATCGGCATCGGCGCCCTCGTCTGGTTCGTCCGCCGGCAGTTGACGCTGCCGTCACCGCTGCTGAACGTCCGGCTCTTCCACAACCGGGGCTTCTCCGGCGCTGTCCTGGCGGATCTGCTGACCATTCTGGGCCTCTCCGGGCTGGTCTTCTTCCTCTCGCAGTTCCTCCAGCTCGTCCAGGGCCGCTCGCCGCTGGAGGCCGGTCTGATCGAACTCCCCGCCGCCGTCGGCGCCGTGATCTCGGGTCTGCTGGCCGGTTATCTCGCCCGCCGGGCCTCGGTGCGCAGCGCCGTCTCCGGCGGACTGACGGCCGTCGGCCTCGCGCTCGGCTCCTGTGTGCTGCTGACCGCCGACACCGCCCCCCTGGCCATGGGGCTCGCGCTCTTCCTCGGCGGCCTCGGCGCGGGGCTCGCCTTCACGGTGACGGCCGATGTCATCCTCTCCAGCGTCCCCAAGGAGCAGGCCGGCGCGGCGTCCGCGGTCTCCGAGACCGCGTACGAACTGGGCGCGGCGCTCGGTATCGCCCTGCTCGGCTCGGTGGTCACCGGTGTCTACCGGGGCTTCACCGTCCCCGAGGGCGTCCCCGCCGGGACCGCCGACGCGGCCAGGGACTCCCTCGGCGGCGCCGCCGACGCGGCGCAGTCGCTGCCCCCGGAGCAGGGCACGGCGCTGCTCTCCTCCGCGCAGGGCGCGTTCGCGGACGGGTTCCACCTGGCCGGTGCCGTCGGCTCGGCGGTCCTGCTGCTCACCGCCGTCGCCGCCTGGTTCCTGCTGAAGGGCCAGCGCCTGGAGGACGGCATCGAGCACCCCTGAGCGCGGATACGACACAGGGCCGGACCCCGAATCGGGGTCCGGCCCTGCGTCATGACCGCGCTCAGGCGGCCTTGGCCTTGGTGGCGTACATGTCCACGTACTCCTGGCCGGAGAGCCGCATGACCTCCGTCATCACCGAGTCCGTGACCGCCCGCAGCACATAGCGGTCGCGGTCCATCCCCTCGTACCGCGAGAACTCCATCGGCGCGCCGAAGCGCAGCGTCACCCGGCCCGGGCGCGGCAGCCCCGATCCGCCGGGCTGGAGCTTGTCCGTGCCGATCACCGCGAACGGCACCACGGGCGCGCCGGTCATCAGGGTGAGCCGGGCGATGCCGGTACGGCCCCGGTAGAGCCGTCCGTCGGGGGAGCGGGTGCCCTCGGGGTAGATGCCGAAGACCCGGCCCTCCTCCAGCACCCGGCGCCCCGTCATCAGGGCCGCCACTCCGCCGTTCGCGCCGTCCCGGTCCACCGGGATCATGCCGACACCGATGAAGAACCACGCCATCGCCCGGCCCTTGAGGCCCTTCCCGGTGACGTACTCGTCCTTGCCGATGAAGTACACCGGGCGGGAGCAGACCAACGGCATGATCATCGAGTCGATGAAGGTGAGGTGGTTCCCGGCCAGAATGACGGGGCCGGAGCCCGGGATGTTCTCCACGCCTTCCACACGGGGGCGGAACATCAGCCGCAGAAACGGTCCTAGGACGGCCTTGATGACAGTCAAGCGGGACAACGGGTCCTCCGGTGTCATGGACGGACGGTGGCGTGGCCGGCCCGGGTCCGGGCAGGTGAGGACGATACTCGCGGATCATGCCCGACCGCACATCGGGTTCACGAACCGGATACGAAGCGTTGACACCTCTTTGCGCCACGTTCTCCCAGGGTCTTCCCGGTGGAAGCCCGCCCTCCCTAGCGTCGGGGACTGCCTGACAGGTGCGGGACATCACACGGAGGAGCCTCGATGACACAGGGCGCGACCAGCGGCACGGACCACGGCGGTGGCCACGGCACGGACCGGGGGAGGGGTACGGGTCCGGGGCGGCGGACGCTGCTCGGCGCGGCGGTCCTCGGCGGCGCCGCACTCGGGGCCGGCGGCGCGGCGGCGGCCCCGGCCGCCGCGGCCGGACGGCACCCCGGCCGCCCCGGCTCCCACCGGGACCTGCCCGTCCCCACGGTGATCGCGCACCGGGGCGCCAGCGGCTACCGCCCCGAGCACACCATCGGCGCCTATCAGCTCGCCCTCGACATGGGCGCCGACGTCATCGAACAGGATCTCGTGCCCACCCGGGACGGCCATCTGGTGTGCCGTCACGAGAACGACATCACCGGCACCACCGATGTCGCCGAGCACCCGGAGTTCGCCGCCCGCAGAACCACCAAGAAGGTCGACGGCACCACCCTCACCGGCTGGTTCACCGAGGATTTCACCCTCGCCGAGCTGAAGACCCTCCGCACCCGGGAGCGGATCGCGCGCAACCGCCCCAAGAACACCCTCTACAACGACCGCTGGACCATCCCCACCTTCGACGAGGTGCTGCGCTGGGCCGAGCGGGAGGGCCGCCGCCGGGGCCGTCCGGTCTGGCTCCACGCCGAGACCAAGCACCCCACCTACTTCCGGGGGCTCGGGCTCGGCCTGGAGGAGCCGCTCGCCCGGCTGCTGCGCCGCCACGGCCGCCACCGCGCCGGCTCGCCGGTCTTCCTCCAGTCGTTCGAGCCGGGCAGCATGCGCCGGATGGCCCGGCTCGTCTCCTCGCCGAGGGTGGTGCTGCTCTCCGCCGCCGGCGACCGGCCCTGGGACTTCGTCGAATCGGGGGACCCGCGCACGGTCGCCGACCTCATCACCCCCGAGGGGCTGAGGTGGATCGCCTCCTTCGCCCAGGGCATCGGCCCCACCCTGGACCTCGTCATCCCCCGGCGCGCGGACGGCACCCTCGGCAGTGCGACGACGCTGGTGCGCGACGCCCACCGCAGGGATCTGATCGTCCATCCGTACACCCTGCGCAACGAGAACAGCTTTCTGCCCGCCGACTTCCGGCGCGACCACGGCCTCGATCCGGCCGTCGCCGCCAATGAGTACGGCGATGTGTTCGGCGCCTACCGGCGGTACTTCGCGACCGGGATCGATGGCATCTTCACCGACCACCCGGACACGGGTCTGCTGGCCGCCGCCGACTTCCGCGGCTGACCGCCGTGCCGGTCACGGCCCCCGCACGGCCCGGCGCCGGGAGGTGTCACCCGTCCGGAGGGCCGTGACCCCTCCGGGTGGTTTCGGGGGCCGCACCCGCACACCAGGAGCGTGGATGCGGTTGCCGGCTGCGATGTTGCCCCTGAATCGCCCCACTTACCGCGAAATCACAGGAGAGTTGGGTATCTCACAGAGAAGTCTGGGGCCCAACCGTTCCCGTTGCCTGGGATGCCTGCGCAGAATGCTCCCGGCAGAGGTTGCAGCTCCTGAACATGGGGGAATGGAGCGGTAGACAACCGGAGAGAACAGGTGAGCGGGAGGCATGCGCGCATGGGCATGAGCGTGACCATCTCAGCGGCGACGGCACAGGATGTGGAGCACATCCTCAAGCTGCAGTATCTGTGCTACCAGAGCGAGGCTGAGCTCTACGGCGACTATGCGATCGAGCCCCTCACCCAGTCACTCGACGATCTGCGCGCCGAGATCTCCGGCGGCCACGCGCTGGTCGCCCGCCTCGGCGACGAGGTGGTCGCCTCCGTGCGCGGCCGGGTCGACGAGCACGGCATCGCCCATATCTCCAAGCTGATCGTCCACCCCCGGATGCAGCGTCACGGCCTGGGCGGGCGGCTGCTCGACGCGATCGAGGACAGCTTCGCGGCCGAGCCGGCGCCCCAGCGGTTCCAGCTCTTCACCGGTCACCGCAGCGAGGGCAATCTCCGTCTCTACCGCAGCCGGGGGTACGTCCCGGTCGCCCGGGAGGAGGTCGGCCCGAGGCTCACCCTGGTCACCCTGGAGAAGGGCGCGGCCGGTATCGGGGCCTTCGTCACCAGCGCCTGAGCCGGCCCGCTCAGTTCTTCCGGGTGCCGCTCCCGGGGGCCGCGCCACGGGCGCGGCGCAGCCAGAGCATTCCGGTGACCGGCAGGAGGACGGGGATGAAGAGATAGCCCATGCCGTACTCCGACCACACCGTGGAGTCGGGGAAGGCGGCCGGGTCCAGCACCGTCCACGTACCGACGATCAGCACCCCGGCCAGCTCGGCGGCGCAGCACACCAGCGCCGCCCTGCGGGCCCTCTCGCCGCCGCGCACCAGGGTGTAGGTGATGAAGGCGTACACGACGGCGGCGACGGCGGAGAGCGAGTGCGCGAGCGGGGCGGTGTCGAAACGGACGGCGATCTCATAGGCCGACCGCGACACCGCCCCGACCGACATCACCGAGTACAGCCACACCAGCAGCAGGCCGGGGCCCGCGACCAGCCTGGTCCGCGCCCCGTCCTCGGTGTCCTTCTCCCCGGTGGTGGGCTCGGGCATGGTCAGCCTCCCCAGATGTCGTGGAGCCGGACCTGGAGCACCGCGAGCACCACGGCCCCGGCGGCCACGGTCGCCGAACCCCAGCGGGTCCGCTCCGCCAGCGAGAGGAAGCCGGCGGCCGGGACCGCGGCGAACGCGCCGATCAGATAGACGACGAAGATCGTCGCGCCCTCGTGGGCCTCCGCGCCGCCCGCCAGCCGGACGATGCCCACCACCAGCTGCGCCAGCGCCAGCAGGGACACCACGGCCATGCCGATGAAGTGCCAGTCCTTGGTCGGCTGGTCGCGGAATGCGGCGAGACCGCACCAGGCGGCGAGGGCGAGCGCGGTCACGGAGACCGCGACCGTCAGGGCGTCGAGCATGCCCCCGAGAGTATTACGCCCCTTCTCCCGCGCCCGCCCCCACCCCGTCCCCCACCTGTCCCGGCACCCCCGGGAAACCCAGAGGCAGCCCTGGGGAATTCCGAGGACAGGACCCCGCACCACGGGCAACCCGAGCAATCCCAGCCCGTCCGGCAAACCCAGCCCGTCCGGCGTTTGAGGACGGACCCTGTGCCACAGGGAGCCCGAGCAAACCAGCCCGTCCGGCAAACCCAGCCCGTCCGGCGCTTGAGGACGGACCCCGCACCACAGGAAACCCGAGCAAACCAGCCCGTCCGGCGTTTGAGGACGGACCCTGTGCCACAGGGAGCCCGAGCAAACCCAGCCCGTCCGGCAATCCCAGCCCGTCCGGCGCTTGAGGACGGACCCCGCACCACAGGAAACCCGAGCAAACCAGCCCGTCCGGCGCTTGAGGACGGACCCTGTGCCACAGGACCCCGCACCCTGCGGGCCACGGGGGGGGGGGCGCCCCCCCCACCCCCCCCCCCGCAGGACGGCGGGGCCGG
>NZ_JBEOYB010000076.1:0-34690 GCF_040296845.1 Streptomyces sp. NPDC001985 | reverse complement strand
GGGCGGGCCGGGGGCCCCGCCGCTCCCCCCCCCCGCGCCCCCGCCCCCGGGCCGCCCGCCCGGCGCCGGGGCCCGGGCGGCCGGGGCCCCGGCGTCGGCGAGGTGGCCGTCCAGCAGGACCAGCGGCCGGCCCGCGCCGCCCTCGATCCGGCCGCTGTGGAAGCGGTGGGCGAGCACCGCCCGCGCACCGGCGAGGGCGGGCGGCTCGCTCCGCTCCGGCGCGAGGACGGAGTAGACCCCGCCGGCCTTCAGCACGGCGAGGATCGCGACCAGCACATCGGGCGCGCGTCTGGTGCGGATGGCGACCAGGGCGCCGGGCGGCAGCCCGACGGTGCCGGTCAGATGGCGGGCCAGCCGGTCGGCCCGCTCGTCCAGCTGTCCATAGCTCAGCCGGACGCGGTCGGTGATCACGGCGGTACGGTCCGGTGCGCTCCGTACCCGGTCCTCGAAGAGGTGGTGCAGCGTTCCCCCTGGCATGCCCCGGATGGTCCCAGAAGCCGCCGCACAAGACGAGGGCCCGGGCGCCATGCGCGCCCGGGCCCTCGTCGGAATCCGCTGGATCAGGGAAGCTGTGCCGCCCGTGCCTCGCGGCGGTTGCCGCGGAAGGTGTTCACCCGCCGTGCCGTGGCGAAGAGCGGAATCACCGCGCCCAGCACCACCTGGAGCGCGCAGCCGGTCTGGAGCAGCAGATGGCCGCCGGGCGCGTCGAACGCCCAGGCCGCCAGCAGCCCCATCGCGGAGACGATCCAGCCCAGCATCGCGACCGCGAGGACGCCCCGGGGCTTCGGGTACTCGACCCGGCTCACCATCAGCCAGGCCGTGCCGACGATCGCCAGCAGGGTCGGGATGAAGGGCAGCTCCAGCAGCACGATCGAGACGATCGTGAGCGCGCCGAAGGGGGATGGCATGCCCTGGAACATGCCGTCCTTCATGGTCACGCAGGAGAACCGCGCGAGCCTCAGCACCACCGCCAGCAGCACCACGATGGCGGCCAGGGCCGACACCTTCTCCACGGCGTCCGCGGCGACCATGCCGTAGACGAGGACGAAATAGGCCGGCGCCAGTCCGAAGCTGATCAGGTCGGAGAGGTTGTCCAGCTCCGCGCCCATCGGCGAGCTGCGCAGCTTCCGCGCCACCAGCCCGTCGAAGAGGTCGAAGATCGCGGCCAGCAGCATCAGAATCACGGCGGTGGCGGCGCTGTGCCGCGCCATGCCGGACTCCTGGCTGCCCTCCAGATGCGGAATGAGGATTCCGGTGGTGGTGAAGTACACCGCCATGAATCCACAGGTCGCATTGCCGAGGGTGAGCGTGTCCGCTATCGACAGCCGCAGGGAGAGAGGCATCTCCTCCGCGTCGTCCTCGGTCTCCGCCTCTGCCTCGGCGACCCAGCCCGCCTGTGTTTCCGGATCAATCACGGTCAATGCGAGTCACCCCCGCGGTCGTGGTCTGACCGACCTCGACCGCGACCTCGACACCTTCCGGCAGGTAGATGTCGACGCGCGAGCCGAAGCGGATCAGACCGATGCGGTCGCCTTGCTCGACCTTGGTGCCCTGGGGCACATACGGGACGATGCGCCGGGCGACGGCACCTGCGATCTGCACCATCTCGATGTCGCCGAGCTCGGTGTCGAAGTGCCAGACAACGCGCTCGTTGTTCTCGCTCTCCTTGTTGAACGCCGGGACGAAGCCGCCGGGGATGTGCTCGACCGATGTCACGGTGCCGGCCAGCGGCGCCCGGTTGACATGGACATTCAGCGGGCTCATGAAGATCGCGACGCGGGTGCGCCCGTCCTTCCACGGCATGATGCTCTGCACCACACCGTCGGCGGGGGAGATCACCCTTCCCTGGGTGATCTCGCGCTCGGGGTCGCGGAAGAACCACAGCATGCCCGCCGCCAGGGCGGTGGCGGGCACGGCGATGGCTGCCGCGCGGCGGGAGCGGCGTGCCCCGGCCAGGCTGAGTGCGGCGGTGGCGACGGTCGGCAGAAGCCACGGCGATGCTCCGCGCGCGAGGCGGACACGGCCGCGAGGTGCAGAGGTTTGGCTGTGGGGCATGGATGACCTTCGTAGCGGACGATGCCGCACTGGTTGACGGGGACTGGCGGCTTTCTGTCGATGCTATCGGGTGCGGGCCACAACTGGGAAAGCCAGGAACCGAGTCGACCGCCGGAACCGTGGGACACGGTGTGATCTTCTTCGCGGACAGATGCCCCAAAAAGTGACAATCAACCCTGGAACCGGTACTCCTCCAGCAGTCGTCGGCCGATGATCATTTTCTGGATTTCGGCGGTACCCTCGCCGATCAGCAGCATCGGGGCCTCCCGGTAGAGGCGCTCGATCTCGTACTCCTTGGAGAAGCCGTAGCCGCCGTGGATGCGGAAGGCGTCCTCGACGACCTCCTTGCAGTACTCGGCGGCGAGGTACTTCGCCATCCCTGCCTCCAGGTCGTTTCGTTCCCCGGAGTCCTTTTTGCGTGCCGCGTTCACCATCATCGCATGGGCGGCCTCCACCTTGGTGGCCATTTCGGCGAGCTTGAACTGAATGGCCTGGTGGTGGGCGATGGCGCGGCCGAAGGTGTGCCGCTGCTGGGCGTAGGAGATCCCCAGCTCGAAGGCGCGCCGGGCGACGCCGCAACCGCGGGCGGCCACATTGACCCGGCCGACCTCGACCCCGTCCATCATCTGGTAAAACCCCTGGCCAGTGGTGCCGCCGAGCACCCGATCGGCCGGTATCCGCAGCCCATCCATGATCATCTCGGTGGTGTCGACGCCCTTGTACCCCATCTTGTCGATCTTCCCGGGGATGGTGAGCCCGGGCCGGACCTCGCCGAAGCCGGGCTCCTTCTCCACCAGGAAGGCCGTCATCGAGCGGTGCGGCGCCGCATCACCCGTATGTCCTTCGTCACTGCGCACCAGAACGGCCACCAGGGACGAGGTCCCGCCATTGGTGAGCCACATCTTCTGGCCGTCGAGGATGTAGTCGTCCCCGTCGCGCACCGCCTTGGATGTGATGGCCGACACATCCGAGCCGAGCGCCGGCTCCGACATCGAGAACGCGCCCCGCACCTCGCCCAGCGCCATCCTCGGGAGGAAGGTGTCCCGCTGCTCCCGGGTGCCGTGCTGCTTGAGCAGATACGCGACGATGAAGTGGGTGTTGATGATGCCCGACACGGACATCCACCCCCGGGCGATCTCCTCCACACAGAGCGCGTAGGTGAGCAGCGACTTGCCGAGACCGCCGTACTCCTCCGGGATCATCAGCCCGAAGAGCCCGAGTTCCGCGAGTCCCTCGACGATCCGCTCCGGGTACTCGTCCCGGTGCTCCAGCTCGGTGGCGACCGGCAGGATCTCCCGCTCGGTGAAGTCCCGCACCGTCGCCAGGATCTCCCGCTGGACATCGGTCAGACCGTGCGTCTGGGCGAGTCGCGCCATGGCTACTTCTCCGAATTCTGCGAGGGCTGCTTCCGCGCGGGCCGCTGGGCCTGTGGCGCGGGCTGCGGGGAGGGGGCCCGGGTCAGGGGCTCCGGGCGGCCTGGCTGCTCGCCGCCGCGCGCGGCGACATGGTCCCGGGTGGGCACCATCACCTTCCGCCGGAAGACACAGACCAGCGTCCCGTCCTGCTTGTGACCCCTGGTCTCCACCTGGACCACGCCCCGGTCGGGCCTGGACCGCGACGGCGTCTTGCCGAGCACCGTCGTCTCGCCGTAGAGGGTGTCGCCGTGGAAGGTCGGCGCCACATGCCGCAGCGACTCGATCTCCAGATTGGCGATGGCCTTGCCGGAGACATCGGGCACGGACATCCCGAGCAGCAGCGAGTAGATGTAGTTCCCGACGACGACGTTCCTGCCGAAGTCGGTGGAGCCCTCGGCGTAGTGGGCGTCCAGATGGAGCGGATGGTGATTCATCGTCAGCAGGCAGAAGAGGTGGTCGTCGTACTCGGTGACCGTCTTCCCCGGCCAGTGCTTGTAGACGTCCCCGACGGTGAATTCCTCGTAGGTGCGGCCGAACTGCATGTCACGCCTCCGGCGGGGTGAAGGTGGAGGTACGGGTCAGACCGGCGGCGCGCCCCTTGCCGGAGACGACCAGGGCCATCTTGCGGCTCGCCTCGTCGATCATCTCGTCGCCGAGCATCGCCGAGCCCTTCCGCCCGCCGGCCTCCGAAGTGGCGTAGTCGTACGCGTCGAGAATCAGCTCGGCGTGGTCGAAGTCCTCCTGCGAGGGCGAGAACACCTCATTGGCGGCGTCCACCTGCCCCGGGTGCAGTACCCACTTGCCGTCGTACCCCAGCGCGGCGGCCCGTCCCGCGACCTCGCGGAAGCCGTCGACATTCCTGATCTGGAGGTAGGGGCCGTCGATCGCCTGGAGGCCGTGCGTCCGCGCGGCCATCAGAATCCGCATCAGGATGTAGTGGTAGGCGTCCGCCGGGTAGCCCGGCGGCTGCTCTCCCACGACCAGGGACTTCATATTGATGGACGCCATGAAGTCCGCCGGGCCGAAGATGATGGTCTCGGTCCGCGGCGAGGCGGCGGCGATGGCGTCCACGTTCACCAGGCCGCGCGCGTTCTCGATCTGCGCCTCGATGCCGATCCGGCCGACCTCGAAACCCATCGTCTTCTCGATCTGGGTCAGCAGCAGATCCAGCGCCACGATCTGCTGGGCGTCCTGGACCTTCGGCAGCATGACGCAGTCCAGATTCTGCCCGGCGCCCTCCACCACGGTCACCACGTCGCGGTAGGTCCACTCGGTGGTCCAGTCGTTGACCCGCACCACCCGGGTCTTGCCGGTCCAGTCGCCCTCGTTGAGGAACTTCACGATGGTGTGCCGGGCCCCGGGCTTGGCGAGCGGCGCGCAGGCGTCCTCCAGATCCAGGAAGACCTGGTCCGCGGGGAGGCCCTGGGCCTTCTCCAGGAAGCGGGGATTGGAGCCGGGGACCGCCAGACAGGAGCGGCGGGGGCGGAGTCGGTTCGCGGGCCGGGTCATACGGGGACCTCCAGGGGGTCGAGCTTGTTCGCTTTCCGGATCTCGTCGACGATACGGCCGATGATCTCCGTGATGCCGAAGTCCTTCGGGGTGAAGACGGCGGCCACTCCCGCCGCCCTGAGCGCGGCGCCGTCGGCGCTCGGGATGATCCCGCCGACGATCACCGGAATCGGGGGGTCCGCCGCGCGTCCGGCACGGGCGGGGGCTCCGGAGCCTGCTCCGGCCCCGGCGCCGGGCGCGGCTCCGGCTCCGGCCTCGGCCCCGGGCGCGGCTCCGGCCGCGCGCAGCCGCGCCAGCACATCGGGGACCAGCTCGGCGTGCGAGCCGGAGAGGATGGAGAGCCCCACACAGTGCACGTCCTCCGCGAGCGCGGCGGCCACGATCTGTTCCGGGGTCAGCCGGATGCCCTGGTAGACCACCTCGAAGCCGGCGTCCCTGGCGCGTACGGCGATCTGCTCGGCGCCGTTGGAGTGCCCGTCGAGCCCCGGCTTGCCGATCAGCAGCCGCAGCCGCCCGCACCCCAGCTCGCCGGCGGTCCGTGACACCTTCTCGCGGACCCGGGCCAGCGGGGTGCCGGCCTCCGCCGTGACCGCGACCGGTGCGCCGGAGACCCCGGTCGGGGCGCGGAACTCGCCGAACACATCGCGCAGCGCCCAGCTCCACTCGCCCGTGGTCACCCCGGCCCGGGCGCACTCCACGGTGGCCGCCATCAGATTCCCGGTCCCGGCCGCCGTCCTCTTCAGGGCGGTGAGCGCGTCGGCGGCCCGCGGCTCGTCCCGGTCGGCCCGCCACCGCTGGAGCGCGGCCACCACCCGGGCCTCGTTCGCCGGGTCCACCGTCATGATCGCGGTGTCCAGATCCGCGGTGAGCGGGTTCTCCTCGGTCGACTCGAAGACATTGACCCCGACGATCTTCTCCTCGCCGGACTCGATCCTGGCCCGCCGCTCGGCGTGCGAGGAGACCAGCCGGGACTTCAGATAGCCGGACTCGACGGCCGCCATCGCGCCGCCCATCTCCTCGATCCGGCCGATCTCGGCGAGGGACTCGGTCACCAGCCGGTCCACCTCGGCCTCGATGACATGGGAGCCGGCGAAGATGTCCTCGTACTCCAGCAGATCCGACTCGTGCGCCAGCACCTGCTGGATACGGAGCGACCACTGCTGGTCCCAGGGCCTGGGCAGCCCCAGCGCCTCGTTCCACGCCGGGAGCTGTACGGCGCGGGCGCGCGCGTCCTTGGAGAGGGTGACGGCCAGCATCTCCAGCACGATCCGCTGGACGTTGTTCTCCGGCTGCGCCTCGGTCAGCCCCAGCGAGTTGACCTGCACGCCGTAGCGGAAGCGGCGCTGCCGGGCGTTGTCGATGCCGTACCGCTCCCGGGTGATCCGGTCCCAGATGCGGGAGAAGGCCCGCATCTTGCACATCTCCTCGATGAACCGGACGCCCGCGTTCACGAAGAAGGAGATACGGGCGACCACCTCACCCCTGCGTTCGTCGGGGATCTGACCGGAGGCGAAGACCGCGTCGAGCACGGCGGTCGCCGTGGACATCGCGTAGGAGATCTCCTGGACCGGGGTGGCCCCGGCCTCCTGGAGGTGGTAGCTGCAGATGTTGATCGGGTTCCACTTGGGGAGGTGGCCGACCGTGTAGGTGATCATGTCGGTGGTCAGCCGGAGCGAGGGTCCCGGCGGGAAGACATGGGTCCCGCGCGACAGGTACTCCTTGACGATGTCGTTCTGGGTGGTGCCCTGGAGCAGGGCGACCTCCGCGCCCTGCTCCTCCGCGACGACCTGGTAGAGCGCCAGCAGCCACATCGCGGTGGCGTTGATCGTCATCGAGGTGTTCATCTGCTCCAGCGGGATGGACCGGAACAGCCGCCGCATGTCGCCGAGGTGGGAGACCGGCACCCCGACGCGGCCCACCTCGCCCCGGGCGAGGATGTGATCGGGGTCGTACCCCGTCTGGGTGGGCAGGTCGAAGGCGACGGAGAGCCCCGTCTGCCCCTTGGCGAGGTTGCGCCGGTACAGCTCGTTGGAGGCCTCGGCGGTGGAGTGTCCCGCGTAGGTCCGCATCAGCCACGGGCGGTCCTTGCGGCGGCCGGTCACCGGTCCGCCGCTGCGGTCGGGGCCGCGTCGGCCGTGCGGAAGAGGTTGATGGAGTCGAGGTGCCGGGCGCGCAGCTCCTCGTCCCGCACACCCAGGCCCTCCCGGGGCGCGAGCGCGAGGACGCCGACCTTGCCCTGGTGGACATTGCGGTGCACGTCGTGGGCGGCCTGTCCGGTCTCCGCCAGCGGATAGACCCGGGAGAGGGTCGGGTGGATCTTCCCCTTGGCGATCAGCCGGTTGGCCTCCCACGCCTCACGGTAGTTGGCGAAGTGGGAGCCGATGATCCGCTTGAGCGACATCCAGAGGTAGCGGTTGTCGTACTCGTGGGTGTAGCCGGAGGTGGAGGCGCAGGTCACGATGGTCCCGCCCTTGCGGGTGACGTAGACCGAGGCGCCGAAGGTCTCCCGGCCCGGGTGCTCGAAGACGATGTCCACGTCCTCGCCGCCGGTCAGCTCCCGGATGTCCTTGCCGAACCGCTTCCACTCGCGCGGGTCCTGGGTCCGCTCGTCCTTCCAGAACCGGTACCCCTCGGCGCTGCGGTCGATGACGGCCTCGGCGCCCATCGCCCGGCAGATGTCCGCCTTCCGCTCGCTGGAGACCACACAGATCGGATGCGCGCCGCCGGCCAGTGCGAACTGGGTGGCGTACGAGCCGAGGCCGCCGCTCGCGCCCCAGATCAGCACATTGTCGCCCTGCTTCATCCCCGCGCCGTTGCGCGAGACGAGCTGGCGGTACGCGGTGGAGTTGACCAGGCCGGGAGCCGCCGCCTCCTCCCAGCTGAGGTGGTCCGGCTTCGGCATCAGCTGGTTGGACTTGACGAGGGCCAGCTCCGCCAGACCGCCGAAGTTGGTCTCGAAGCCCCAGATCCGCTGCTCGGGGTCGAGCATGGTGTCGTTGTGCCCGTCGGAGGACTCCAGTTCGACCGAGAGGCAGTGGGCGACGACCTCGTCCCCGGGGCGCCAGGCGTTGACGCCCGGCCCGGTGCGCAGCACGACTCCGGCCAGGTCGGAGCCGATGACATGGTAGGGAAGGTCGTGCCGGCGGGTCAGCTCGGAGAGCCGGCCGTACCGCTCCAGGAAGCCGAAGGTGGACACCGGCTCGAAGATCGAGGTCCAGACGGAGTTGTAGTTGACCGAGCTGGCCATGACGGCCACCAGCGCCTCGCCGGGGCCGAGTTCGGGCACCGCGACCTCCTCGACGTGCAGGGATTCGCGGGGGTCCTTCTCCCGGCTGTCGAGGCCGTCGAACATCTCGGCCTCGTCCCTGTGCACGGTCACGGCGCGGTAGGACTCGGGAACGGACAGCGCGGCGAAGTCGGCGCTGGTGCTGTCCGCCGACTGGATCGCGTCCAGGATTTCCTTCACGGTGTTGCCTCCGGCAAAGCGCGTCGGGGTCCCTGAGGAGCCCCGCGGGGGGTGAGGGTCGGTGCTTGCTGCTGTGGAGGTGTGCCGTCGGTTCGGCGGTGGTGCTGCTGGCAGCGCTGGTGGGCGCGGGGTGGAGAGCCTGTGACGCAGGCGTCCGGGCGCGCAGGCGCAATGGCTTGCGGGGACAGCCGGCGTACGCGAGGTCTCTGCACGCCGGCCGCCCGGACAACTTCAAGCTATGGCACTGCGTGTCGACTGACAAGGCACTGCGTGCCATTAATTCGTCTCATGTGTACGGGCACGGGTACGCCTGAGCGCGAACGGCCGCCCCCGGTGAGCGGGGGCGGCCGTTCGCGGCGGGGGAGGGTCCGGTCAGCCCCGGTGCTCCCTGAGCGCGCGCTCGATGGTCCGCATCACATCGCCGAGCGGCGCGTCCGTGCGCGCCACCGTCACCAGCACCTCGTCCCGCACGGTCGCGGAGAGCGGCCCGCCGGCCCCCGCGGCCGGGTCGTCGGGGGCCTCCCGGGTGTCCGGCGCGCTCTCGGCGGCCCGGGGGCGGCCCGCGCCGATCCCCGTGCCGAAGGTGTCCCGGACGATCGCGAAGGCGTGGTCCAGCTGCGCCTCCACATCGCCCTGCCCGCCCGCCCGCAGCCACCGGCGCAGCACGTGGTTGTGCGCGGTGACCACGGCGGACGCGGCCACCTCCGCCAGCAGCGGATCGTCGTTGCCGTCGTGGTGGTCGCGCTCGTCGAAGTGGCCCAGCAGATAGCGGGTGAAGAGCCGTTCGTACCGCGCCACCGAGGCGATCTCGCGCTCCCGGAGCGTGGGCACCTCCCGGGTCAGCCGGTACCGCTCCACGGAGACCGCGGGGGAGGCCGCGTACATCCGCATGACCTCCTTGATGCCCCGGCACACCGTGTCCAGCGGATGCTCGTGCGCCGGGGCCGCGTTCAGCACCGCCTCGGCCCGTACGAGGGTGTCGTCGTGGTCCGGGAAGATCGCCTCCTCCTTGGAGCGGAAGTGGCGGAAGAACGTCCGGCGCGCGACCCCGGCGGTGGCCGCGATCTCGTCCACGGTCGTCGCTTCGTACCCCTTGGAGGCGAACAGCTCCATGGCCGCCGCCGCCAGCTCACGGCGCATCTTGAGCCGCTGGGCGGCGGCGCGGGTGCCCGCGGCGCTCCCGGGAGCGTCGGCGGTGGTCTTCGGGCGGGTGGCCTTGGCGGGCTGGGACATGACCCGAACGTACTGCATACGCGCGGGACGGCGCGCCCGCGGGTGGAGCCCGCCGGGGCCCGGCGGGGCGGGTCCGGGCGGCCCGCCCCGCTCCCCCGGGACGGGCGCTCCCCGGCGCGGCGGGCCGGGTGCCTCCCGGCCCGCCCACTCCTTCGGGCCCGGCCGGTCAGCGCCGGGCATGGGCGCGGAAGCCGCGCCCCGTCTTCCGGCCGAGGCACCCGGCGGCCACCAGATGCTCCAGCAGCGGCGCGGGCGCGAGCCCCGGCTCCCGGAACTCGCGGTGCAGCACCCGCTCGATCGCCAGCGAGACATCCAGCCCCACCGTGTCGAGCAGCTCGAACGGCCCCATCGGATAGCCGCCGCCCAGCCTCATCGCCGCGTCGATCTCGTCCAGGGACGCGTAGTGCTCCCCGACCATCTTGACCGCGTTGTTGAGGTACGGGAACAGCAGCGCGTTGACGATGAACCCGGCCCGGTCGCCGCAGTCCACCGGGTGCTTCTTGAGGGAGGCGGTCACCGCCCGGACCGTGGCGTGCGTCTCGTCGGAGGTGAGCACCGTACGGACGACCTCGACCAGCCTCATCGCCGGCGCCGGGTTGAAGAAGTGCATCCCGATGACGTCCTCGGGGCGGCCGGTGGCCCGCGCGCAGGCCACCACGGGCAGCGAGGAGGTGGTGGTGGCGAGCACCGTGCCCGGCCCGCAGACCTTGTCCAGCGCCGCGAACAGCCCCCGTTTGACCTCCAGATCCTCGGCGACCGCCTCCAGCGCCAGATCCACCCCCGCGAAGGAGTCGAGCGAGCCGGCCGCGACGATCCGCTCCAGCGCCCCTTCCCTCGCCTCGGCCGTCAGCCGGCCCTTCGCGACGGAACGGGCCAGCGAGGCCGCGATCCGGTCACGGGCCCGCCCCGCCTTCTCCGCGCCGCGCGCGGCCATCACCACGTCGTAACCCGCCTTGGCGAAGACCTCGGCGATCCCGCTCGCCATGGTTCCCGAGCCGGCCACCCCCACCGCGCGGACCTCCCGGCCCGCCGGGGCCGCCTGGCCCGGGCGCGGGGTGAGGGCGTCCGGCACCACGGCCGATGTCCTCCGGCCCGCGTAGGAGTAGAAGCCGCGCCCCGCCTTGCGCCCGGTGAGACCGGCGTCGGCGAGCTGCCGCAGCACCGGGGCCGGCGCGTGCAGCCGGTCGCCGGACTCGGCGTACATCGCCTCCAGGACGGTGCGGGCGGTGTCGATGCCGACCAGGTCGAGCAGGGCCAGCGGGCCCATCGGCAGACCGCAGCCGAGCCGCATCGCCGCGTCGATGTCCTCGCGGGAGGCGTACTTGGCCTCGTACATCGCCGCGGCCTGGTTGAGATAGCCGAACAGCAGCCCGTCCGCGACGAATCCGGGCCGGTCGCCCGCCGCGACCGGCTCCTTGCCCAGCTCGCGGGCGAGCGCGGTGACGGCTTCCACGGCGGCCGGCGAGGTCAGCACCGACGAGACCACCTCGACCAGCCGCATCACCGGCGCCGGGTTGAAGAAGTGCATGCCGAGCACCCGTTCGGGGTGGGCCGAACCGGCGGCCAGCCGGGTCACGGAGAGCGCGTTGGTGCCGGTGGCGATGAGGGCGCCGGGGCGGAGCACGCCGTCCAGCACCCTCAGCACCTCCTCCTTGGCCGCGTACGATTCGGGCACCAGCTCGATGACCAGATCGGCGTGGGCGGCGGAGCGGAGATCGGCGGAGGTGTGGAACCGGGTGAGGATCTCCCGGCGCTCCGCCGCGGTGATCCGGCCGCGCTCCACCGAGCGGAGCGTGGCGGTCTCCAGCGAGGTGACGGCCCGGCGGGCCGCCCGGTCGCAGAGGTCGATGCCGATGACCTCGCGCCCCGCGGTGGCGAGGACTTCGACGACACCGGTGCCCATGGTGCCGAGGCCGACGACGGCGATGGTGTGGAGAGGGATGTCCATCGGGGGACTCCAGGGTGAGGGACGGCTGCGGGAAGGCCGGCGCGAGGGCGCGCGTACGCCTCGCGTGGGTGCGGGAGTGCCCGCGCCGGGGGAGTGGGGCGCCCCGGGCGGCACACGCGCCGATCACCGGCCGTGGTGCTGGGCGGCGGGCCCTGTCCCGGGGCCGCGCCGTACGAGGCGCGCGAACCGACACGCGCGCCCGGCTGTTCCGCCGAACCGACCGCAACCGCGGTGGCTGCGTCACCAGGCCACCGTGAGCTGTGCGGGCTGAGCTGTACGGGGGTTACCCGCTCAGATGAGGTTAACTGGCGAGTAACGAGCGCACCAGACCCGTGCGGGTGTGATCTGGGTCGCCGCGCTGACCCCGCCGGGCCGCGTCGATACGCTGACGTGCATGGACGACGAACTACACGCGCTGGCCCGGCGGTTGCGGGGTGAGTCCGGCGGTTCGGCGGCGTACGAACGGCTGCTGGCGACCGAGGACCACGAGGAGCTGGCGGGCGTCCTCACCGAGGACCGGCGCCCGTTGTGGGCACGGGAGCTGGCCGCGTTCCGGCTGGGGTGCGCGGGCGACCGCAGAGCCTTCGAGGCGCTGGTGCTGCTCCTCAACCACCGCGACCCCGAGCGCTGTGTCTCCGCCGCGCACGCCCTGTTCGTCCTGGCCGACGGGCGCACCGCCCGGGCCGCCGCCGCGCTCGCCACCAATGAACTGCGGGTGGCCTACGCCCTGGTGCCGGTCCGGCTGCTCACCCGGCTGCGCGCCCCGGAGTCCGCACCGGCGCTGATCACCGTACTGCGCCGCAGACTCGTGCCGGGAGATCCGCACTGGCGGGTGGCGCTGGCCTGTGTGGAGGGGCTGGGGGCGCTCGGCGACGGCCGCGCGGACGCGGTGCTGACGGCGGCCCGCGCCCACCCCCGGCTCACGGCGGCGGCGGAGGCGGCCCGCGCGCGACTCGGCTGAGGCGCGCGGACCGCCTCGCCCGGTCAGTGGAGCTTGGTGACCGAGGTGCTCGCCGTCGTGCGGAAGCCCTTCAGCGGGGCGCCCCCGAGATCGCCCATCTGCCCCCAGCCGACCACGGTCACCGTCCTGCCGTCCCGGCCCACGGAGTGGAGCGAGATGTCGTCCGTGCCCACCACGGGGTCGGTGGTGTCGACGCTGTAGACGTGGACGCCCTCCTCGACGGCGATCCTCCCGTGGTACCGGTCCTTCCCCTGGAGGGTGGGGTACTGCTTCCGGAGCCGCTCCAGGCAGCCGTCCAGCGCGGCGCGCACCCGGGTCACCAGCGCCTTCGCCCCGGCCTCGGAGGCCGCGACGGTGACGGTCTGATGGGCCGAGGTCTCCAGCTCGGTACGGAAGGTGCGGTAGGTGCTGGACGGCTTCGGCAGCACCGCGCCGACGCAGTGGTCGTCGGCGGTGCCCGCCTTCACCCTGTCCGCCGTCCAGGCGGTGGCGGAGGCGGGCAGTTCCTTCGCCGCGAGGAGCCTCGGCTTCGCCGGGGCGGCGCCGGCGGTGGTGGCGGCGGAGAGCGTGGTGATTGTCATGGTCACGGCCACGGCGGCCACGGTGGCGGTGCGGAGCTTCGTCATGGAACGGGTTCCCCCTCGGTGGGTCGTCGGCGGTACGTTCCACAGCTTCGGCGGGCCGCCGGGGCCGGGACAAGCGATCCGGGCACCGTCGCCGGGGTGGAACCATTCCACCCCCGCTGACGTGGGAGTACGCACGAGGGTGGAACGCCGCCCCGGAACGGTCGGGGGGAGGGTGGGGCGGTTGAGCACGGGGGAGTCGGCCACCGAGGTGTTCGCGCGGCGGCTGCGCGCGGTACGGGAGGAGTCGGGGCGCAGCTACGGCGCGCTGGCGCGCCGGGCCGGGGTCAGCGCGTCGACCCTGCACCGCTACTGCTCGGGTCACTCGGTGCCGGTGGAGTTCGCTCCGGTGGAGCGGCTGGCCCGGCTCTGCGGCTGCCGCGGGGAGGAGCTGGTGGCGCTGCACCGCCTCTGGATGCGGGCCGACGCGGAACGCGGCCACCGCCGGCCCCCGACCGCACCGCCGCCCCCGCCGAGCACGACGGAACCGGCCGCCGCCGGGGCGGCTGTACCGGGTGGGGTGTGTTGTGTTGAGCCGGGGGTTCCGTCGGGGTCGGGGTCCGGGTCCGGTTCGGTGCCGGTGGCCGGGGGGCCGGGGCGGGTCCGGGCCGTCGGGTCTTCCGCCCCGGGTGGGGCGCGTGGTGCCGAGGCGGGGGTTCCGCCCGGGGCCGGGTCTGGTTCGGTGCCGGTGGCTGGGCAGCCCGGGCGGGGCGAGTCGGCCGAGTCCTCTGTTCCGGGTGGGGCGTGTGGTGCCGAGGCGGGTGTTCCGCCCGGGGCCGGGTCCGGTTCGGTGCCGGCTGTTGGGGAGCCGGGGCGGCGCGAGGCGTCCCCCTCCGCCTCCGCCGGGCCGGTGGTTCCGGGAGCTTCCGCTTCGGCCCCCGGGCACGGGAGGTTCCGGTGGAGGCGGGCCGGGCTCGTGGGCGCCGTGGTGGTCGCGGGTGTCGCCGGGCTGATCGCGCTCCCGGGCGCCGGGGCGCCGGACGGGCCCGAGGCGGACCGGCGGCGCGCCGCCGCGCGGCAGCCCGCGGGCGCCCCCGCCGCCTCGGCGCTCGCCACCGGGCGGCCCGTGCCGCCCTCCCCGGCGCCGAACGCGCCACGGGGGAGCGCCGCCCCCACGGCGCAGCCGGACCCGGGGCGACGGGCACCGGCGCCCTCCGCGCCGTCCGCCTCGGCATCCCCGGCCTCTCCGCGCCCCGGAGGACGGCCCCCCTTCACCGTGCGGAGCGAACACCACGTGTGGCGGTACGGCTGCGACCACACCTATCTCGTACCGCGCGGCCCCGCCGCCGTCCCGCCGCCCCCGGCCGAGGCCGACGCCGGACCCTGGGCGGCGGCCCTCGGGGCGGTCCACGGCGGCGAGACCATCGTCCGGTTCACCGTGCAGGGCCGGGGCGAGGAGGCGGTGGTCCTCCAGGCGCTCCGGGTCCGGGTGGCCGCCCGGCGCGCGCCGCTGGAGCGGAGCGCGTACCGGATGAGCCCGGGCTGCGGCGGCTCCCTCACTCCCCGGTTCTTCGACGCCGACCTCGACCGCCCCCGCCCCGTCGCGCGCGCCGTGGCGGGCAGCGACGCGGGCACGGAGATCCCCGCCGTCTCCCTCCCCTACCGGGTCTCGGTGACCGACCCGGAGGTCGTTCTGGTCACCGGCCGTACGGCACAGTGCGACTGCGACTGGTATCTGGAGCTGGAGTGGAGCAGCGGGGACCGCTCCGGCACGGTGCGGATCGACGACAACGGGCGCCCGTTCCGCACCAGCGCGGTGCGGGACGGACCCGTCCACGAGTACGACACCGGCACCGGCGGCTGGGTGCGGACCGGGCCGGCGGGGGAGTCCTGACGCCGGGCCGGCGGCTCACATCAGCGTGAGCTGGGTCTGTCCGGGGTCGCCGCCGGGCCGCTCGGTCCCGGCAGGCCGCCCGGTCCGTGCGATCCGCCGGGGCGCGCCCCGGTCCGCCGGCCCGATGCCGAACTCCGCCGCCAGTTCGTGCACCTGGCGGGTGATCCGGCGCTGGTACCAGGTGGGCGCGTACGCCCCTGCCGCGTACAGCCGCTCGTAGCGTTCCACGAGCCCGGGGTGGTGCTCCCGGAGCCAGGCCATGAACCACTCGCGGGCCCCGGGCCGCAGATGCAGGACGAGCGGTGTCACCGAGGTGGCCCCGGACGCGGCGATCGCCGCCACCGTCGCCCGCAGCTCCTCGGGGCGGTCGCCGAGGAACGGGATCACCGGGGCCATCAGCACACCGCAGCCGATCCCGCGCCCGGTCAGGGCGCGGACCACATCGAGCCGGCGCTCGGGGGACGGGGTCCCCGGCTCGACGGTGCGCCACAGGGCGTGGTCCGTGAAGCCGACCGAGACGGAGATGCCGACGTCCGTCACCTCGGCGGCCTCCACCAGCAGCTCCAGATCCCGCAGGATCAGCGTCCCCTTGGTGAGGATCGAGAACGGATTGGCCCGGTCGCGCAGTGCCTCGATGATCCCGGGCATCAGCCGGTAGCGCCCCTCCGCGCGCTGGTAGCAGTCGACATTGGTGCCCATCGCCACATGCGCGCCCTGCCAGCCCCGCGCGCCGAGCTGGCGGCGCAGGACCTCGGCCGCGTTGGTCTTGACCACGATCTGGGAGTCGAAGCCGAGACCGGTGTCGAGATCCAGATAGCTGTGGGTCTTGCGGGCGAAGCAGTACACACAGGCGTGCGTGCAGCCCCGGTAGGGGTTCACCGTCCATTCGAACGGCATCCGGGAGGCCCCCGGTACCCGGTTCAGAATCGAACGCGCCCGCACCTCGTGGAAGGTGATGCCGCGGAACTCGGGTGTGTCGAAGGTTCTCGTCCGCACGGCGGACGCGGCGAACAGCGCGGCGTCCCCGGTCGCGGGCCGCGGGGCCGACGGGGTGTCGGCGAGATGGTCCCAGCGCATGGTCGCCTCCTCGGTAGAGCTGTTCCCGAGAATAGAACATTTGTTCCCATGATCGCCGGGGGCCGGAGGTCCGGGGCCCCGGATTTGGGTGGCCGCACCCGAGGTGGTTGGCTATGCCAGGCCCATGCGGCACCCCCTGAACAACCGAGTGCTGGAGGAACAGCTATGGCGCAGGTCGAGGCCACGACTGAACGGATCATCGCGGCGGACGCGGAGACCGTGATCGACACACTGGCCGACTACGCGAACACCCGCGCGGCGCTCCTGCCCGGCCAGTTCAGCGAGTACGAGGTGCGCGAGGGCGGCGACGGCGAGGGCACCCTCGTCCACTGGAAGCTCCAGGCCACCAGCAAGCGCGTCCGGGACTGTCTGCTGGAGGTCACCGAGCCGGTCGACGGCCAGCTCGTCGAGAAGGACCGCAACTCCTCGATGGTCACCACCTGGACCGTCACCCCGGCCGGCGAGGGCCGCTCCAGGGCCGTCGTCACCTCCGTCTGGAACGGCGCGACCGGCATCGGCGGATTCTTCGAGCGGACCTTCGCCCCCAAGGGACTCGCCCGTATCCACGACGCCGTGCTGGCGAACCTCGCGGCGAAGGTCGAGAAGCCCGCCGGGGAGAAGAGCGGCTCCTAGCCACGGGCCGCGGCGTGGTGCGGCGCTCCCGGTCCGTGCGCGGGCGCACAACCTATTCCGCCGTTGCCCCGCGCGCGATGTCCGCGGCGCCGTACCGTGGGGCCAGCCGCCCATCCCGGCGGCGGGGAAGGAGCCTCCCACCCATGGACCGTGGCATTCCGCCGAGGAGGCCACAGCGGTACACCGTGGCCGGCCGGATTCCGCTGGCCGTGGTGGTCGTGGACCGCGAGGGACTGGTGTCGCACTGGTCCGCCGGGGCACGCGGGCTGTTCGGGCCCGCCCATGAGGACGCGGTGGGCAGGCCCGCCGACGATCTGCTCCCGGTCTCCGGGGCCCTGGTGGCGGACGGCGAGTACACGGCGTACGACAGCGGCCCGGGACCCGGCGTTCCGTCGGCCGGCCGCACCGCCTTCCCGACCGCGGGCCGCGCCCGGCTCCCGGCGCCGGGGCGGGCGCGCGTCGATGTGCTCTGGTGGGGCTACCCCATGGCCGGGCCGGGTGCCGGACGGCTCCTCGTGCTGGCCGCCGACGCCGCCCGGCTGGGCGGCCGGACCGGCGGCACCCGGCGCATCGCGCCCGGCTTCGCCCGGCACGCCGAGGTCCCCGGGGCGCGCGAACTGGCCCGCGGGCTACCCCGCGTCCTCCCCGGCATGACCGCCCGGGAGACCGGCCGCGCCGTCGCCCGCATCCTCGACCTGGGCTATCCGGTGGTGGAGGCCGGCCGGCACGGCAGGGTCGCGGTCACCCCCGACTGGTCCGTGCCCCGTCCCGCCGGGCGCCGCGGGGCCGCCGGAGCCGGCCCGCGGCACGCCCTCGGGTAAGGGAACCGCCGCCGCCTCCCCCGGCTGTGCGAGGCCCACCAGCGCCACCGTCGTCAGCAGACCCGTCAGTACCGCGCTCCGCAGTCGCTTCACTCTCCGCGTTCCTTCCCGTCGGTTCCCGTCCCGGGCCGGGACGGGAACATCGTGACGGGCCCGCCCTTCGCGAACCTTGCCGAATCCTTGCCCCGGCACCGCCCGGGGCGCACCGCCCCGGGCGCACCCCCTCACCGAGTGCTCCGGCGCGCCCCCCTCTCACACCCCGAACCCGCCCCCCCCGGCGACGGCGCGCACACCCCGGACCGTGCGCGCACCGTGACCCGGTCCCCCTTCAGCTCGCCGATCCGGGAGGGTTAGGGTGAATCATGAAGATCCTGATCAGTGCCGATATGGAAGGCGCGACCGGAGTCACCTGGCCGGCGGATGTGCTGCCGGGCCACGCCCAGTGGGAGCGGTGCCGGTCCCTGTTCACCTCCGACGTGAACGCGGCGGCGCTCGGCTTCTTCGACGGCGGCGCCGATGAGGTGCTCATCAACGAGGCCCACTGGTCCATGCGCAACCTCCTCCTGGAGCGGCTCGACGACCGCGCCCAGATGCTGACGGGCCGGCACAAGTCGCTCTCCATGGTGGAAGGCGTCCAGCACGGCGACGTGGACGGCATCGCCTTCGTCGGCTACCACACCGGCGCCGGCACCGAGGGCGTCCTCGCCCACACCTATCTCGCCAACCAGCTCACCGGCGTCTGGCTGAACGGCGTCCGCGCCAGCGAGGGACTGCTCAACGCCCATGTCGTCGCCGAGTACGGCGTCCCGGTCGTCCTGGTCACCGGGGACGATCTGACCTGCGTCGACGCCGGGCTCTACGCACCGGACGCCCGCAAGGTCGCCGTCAAGGACCATGTCTCGCGGTACGCCGCGGTCTGCCGCACGCCCGCCCGTACCGCCGCCGACATCCGCGCCGCGGCCAAGGACGCGGCGGCGCTGGCCGTCCGGCACGAGCCGGTGCGCGGCGGCCCGTTCACCATGGAGCTGGAGTTCGACGCGGAGCACCTCGCCGCGGCGGCGACCGTGGTGCCCGGTGTCCTGGGCAGCGGGGAACGCCGGGTCAGCTACCCCAGCGACACCATGTACCAGGCCATCCGTACCTTCAAAGCGGTCACGACGATCGTCTCGGCGGCCGTGGAGGAGCAGTATGGCTGACATGAACGCGCACCACGGCCCCACCAGCCCCACTGACCCCACCAGCCCCATCGATCAGCGGGCCCTCGACGAGGTGGTGACCTTCACCTCCGAGCTCATCCGGATCGACACCACCAACCGGGGCGGCGGCGACTGCCACGAGCGCCCCGCCGCCGAGTACACCGCCGAGCGCCTGGCCGCCGCCGGACTCGAACCCACCCTGCTGGAGCGCACCCCCGGGCGCGCCAACGTCGTCGCCCGGATTCCCGGCACCGACCCCGGCGCCGACGCCCTGCTGGTCCACGGACATCTCGACGTGGTGCCCGCCGAACCCGCCGACTGGACGGTCCACCCCTTCTCCGGCGAGGTCCGCGACGGGGTCGTCTGGGGCCGGGGCGCCGTCGACATGAAGAACATGGACGCGATGATCCTCGCCGTCGTGCGGGCCTGGGCACGCGCGGGCGTCCGGCCCCGCCGGGACATCGTCATCGCCTACACCGCCGACGAGGAGGACAGCGCCGCCGACGGCGCCGGGTTCCTCGCCGACCGCCACCCGGGGCTCTTCGAGGGGTGCACCGAGGGCATCAGCGAGTCCGGCGCCTTCTCCTTCCACGCCGGGCAGGGCATGACGCTCTACCCGATCGGCGCGGGGGAGCGCGGCACCGCCTGGCTCAGGCTCACCGCCCACGGCAGGGCGGGACACGGCTCCAAGGTCAACCGCGCCAACGCGGTCAGCAGGCTCGCCGCCGCCGTCGCCCGCATCGGCGAGCACGACTGGCCGGTGCGGCTCACCCCCACCGTCCGCGCCGCCCTCGCCGAACTGGCCCTGCTGCACGGCATCGACACCGATGTCCACGCCCCCGGCTTCGACGCGGACGCGCTGGTCGGCAAGCTCGGCCCGGCCTCAGCCCTGGTCGAACCGGTGCTGCGCAACAGCGCCAACCCGACCATGCTCGACGCCGGATACAAGGTCAATGTGATCCCCGGGCAGGCCACCGCCCACATCGACGGACGGATGCTGCCCGGCGGCGAGGACGAGTTCCGGGAGACGATGGACCGGCTCACCGGACCGAACGTGGAGTGGGAGTTCCAGCACCGCGAGGTGCCCCTCCAGGCGCCCGTCGACTCACCCACGTACGAGAAGCTCCGTGCCGCGATCGAGCACTTCGACCCGGCCGGGCACGCCGTGCCGTACTGCATGTCGGGCGGCACCGACGCCAAGCAGTTCGCCCGCCTCGGCATCACCGGCTACGGCTTCTCGCCGCTGAAGCTCCCCGTGGGCTACGACTACGCGGCCATGTTCCACGGCGTCGACGAGCGGGTCCCGGTCGAGGGACTGCACTTCGGCGTCCAGGTGCTGGACCGCTATCTGCGCACGGCGTAGACACACACCGGACACGGCGACGCGGCACGGCACACCACATCCGGCCCGCGGACGATCAGGGGAAGAGGGACATGGCAGCGACAGGCCCGTACGGCAGTTGGCCGTCGCCCATCGACGCGGCGCTCGCGGCGTCGCACGACGGGCGGCCCGAGTTCCTCGGCAGGGTGGGCGCGGAGATCTGGTGGACCGCGCCCCGCCCCGCCGAGGGCGGCAGACGAGCCCTGATCCGGCGCCGCGCCGACGGCACCGAGGAGTCCGTGCTCCCCGAGCCGTGGAACGTCCGCAGCCGGGTCATCGAGTACGGCGGGCACCCCTGGGCCGCCGTGGAGCGCGCCGACGGGACCCCGCTCGCCGTCTTCGTCCACCACCCCGACCAGCGGCTGTACGTCTGTGAGCCGGACACCCCCGGCGCGGTGCCGCGCCCGCTCACCCCCCTGTCACCGCTCGGCGGCGGGCTGCGCTGGGCCGATCTGCGGATCGACACCGGGCGCGGCGAGGTCTGGGGGGTGCTGGAGGAGTTCACCGGAGCAGAGCCCACCGAGGTGCGCCGGGTGATCGCCGCCGTGCCGCTGGACGGCTCGGCCGCCCAGGACCGGGGCGCGGTACGGGAACTCTCCGGCGACCGGCACCGCTTCGTCACCGGCCCCCGGCTCTCCCCGGACGGCCGGCGCGCCGCCTGGATCGCCTGGGACCACCCCCGGATGCCGTGGGACGGCACCGAGGTGATGGTGGGCGAGGTGCCGGAGAGCGGGCCCTTCACCGGAGTGCGCCGGGTGCTCGGCGGACCGGAGGAGTCGGTCTGCCAGGCGGAGTGGGCGCCGGACGGCTCCCTGCTCTTCCTCACCGATGAGAACGGCTGGTGGGAGCCGCGCCGCCTGCCCGCCGGCGCGCTCGACGGCCCGGCGGATTCGGGACGCGGACTCCTCGTGGGGCCCGCCGCCGGCCATGTCACCACCGACGCCCTGTGCACCGGCCGGGAGGAGGAGTTCGGCGGCCCGCTCTGGAAGCTCGGCAGCCAGTGGCTCCACCCGCTGGAGAACGGGCTGATCGCCGTGGTCCACGGCAAGGGCACCACGGCGCTGGGCATTCTCGACCCGGAGACCGGGGAACTCGTCGACGCGGTGGGCCCCTGGACCGAGTGGGCCCCCACGCTCGCCGTCCTCGGCGACCGGGTGATCGGCGTCGCCGCCGGACCCCTCGGCGGCCACGAGGTCGTGGAGCTGGACACCCGCACCGGCCACACCCGGGTCATCGGCGCCGCGCACACCGACGCCGTGGACCCGGCCCACTACCCCGAACCCGAGCCGCGCGTCTTCACCGGACCGGACGGCCGGGAGATCCACGCCTGTGTCCATCCGCCGCGCCACCCGGAGTGGACCGGGCCCGAGGGCGAGCTGCCGCCCTACGCGGTGTGGGTGCACGGCGGCCCCACCGGCCACGCCCCGCTCGCCCTCGATCTGGAGATCGCCTATTTCACCTCGCGCGGCATCGGTGTCGTCCAGGTCAACTACGGCGGCTCCACCGGATACGGCCGGGAGTACCGCGAGCGGCTGCGCGGGGAGTGGGGCGTCGTCGATGTCGAGGACTGCGCGGCCGTCGCGCTGGCCCTCGCCGCCGAGGGCACCGCCGACCCCGGGCGTCTCGCCATCCGGGGCGGCAGCGCGGGCGGCTGGACCGCCGCCGCCTCCCTGGCCGCCACCGATGTCTATGCCTGCGGCGCCATCAGCTACCCCGTCCTCGACCCGATGGGCTGGGCCGACGGCGGCACCCACGACTTCGAGTCGCGGTATCTGGAGTCGCTGATCGGTCCGGTCGACGAGGTGCCCAGCCGCTACCTCCAGCGCTCCCCGCTCCGCCGCGCCGACGCCGTCACCGCGCCGTTCGTGCTGCTCCAGGGGCTGGACGACCCGGTCTGTCCGCCCGAGCAGAGCGAACGGTTCATCGCCCGGATCGCGGGCCGGGGCGTCCCGCACGCCTATCTCGCCTTCGTGGGGGAGAGCCATGGCTTCCGGATGGCCGGGACCCTGGTCCGCGCCCTGGAGGCGGAGCTCTCGCTGTACGCGCAGACCTTCGGCTTCCCCCGTACCGACATCCCCCCGCTGGAGCTGGCCCCATGACCCGGTCCGTCCCGTCCGTCCCGTCCGCTCCGCACGCCCGGGTGACTCCGCTGACCCGGCCCCGGCGGCTCCGGTCCGGCGACCGGGTCGCCGTCGTCGCCCCCAGCGGGCCCGTCCCCGGCGACCGGCTCGACGAGGGCCTGGAGATCCTCCGCTCCTGGGGTCTCGATCCGCTCGTGATGCCGCATGTCCGCGAGCGCCATCCGCGGTTCGGCTATCTCGCGGGCCACGACGCCGACCGCGCCCGGGAGCTGACGGAGGCCTGGTGCGATCCGTCGGTCTCCGCCGTCCTCTGCGCCCGGGGCGGGTACGGCGCCCAGCGGATGGCCGACCGGCTCGACTGGAGCGCGATCCGGGCCGCCGGGCCCAAGGTGTTCGTCGGGTACAGCGACATCACCGCACTCCACGAGGCCTTCGCGACCCGGATGGGGCTCGCCACCCTGCACGGCCCGATGGTCGCCGCGCTGACCTTCCTGAAGGACGGCGCCACCCGGGAGTCGCTGCGGGCCACCCTCTTCGAACCGGAGTCGGTGCGTACGGTCGGGGCGCCCGCGGCCCGTCCCCTGGTCCCCGGCCGGGCCCGGGGCGTCACCCTCGGCGGCTGCGCCAGCCTGCTCGCCGCCGATCTGGGCACTCCGCACGCCCGGCCGTCCGCCGCCGGCGGGCTGCTGCTCCTGGAGGACGTGGGGGAGGAGGACTACCGCCTCGACCGCATCCTCACCCAGTTGCTGCGCGGTGGCCGGCTGGACGGCGTCGCCGGGATCGCGCTCGGCTCCTGGGCGGAGTGCGGTCCCTACGAGGGTGTACGGGAGGTGCTGCGGGACCGTCTCGGCGGGCTGGGGGTGCCGGTGGTGGAGGAGCTGGGCTTCGGCCACGGCGAGAGCAACGCGACGGTGCCGCTGGGGGTGTCCGCCGTGCTCGACGCGGACGCGGGCACCCTGACGCTGGACGAGCCGGCCCTGCTCTGAGCCCGTGGGGCCCGGGACCGGCCCGCCCGGCCGGCCCCGTGGCCCGCTCGGCGGTGCGGTGCGCCGATCCGGCGGCACCGGCCGGTGCCGCCGAGGGCCCCGCCGGTTCCGGGCCGCCGGTCACCGCCGCCCACTCGGCCCCGCCCCGGCGCCGACCGGGCCCCGCCCCGCCGACGCCGTCCCGGGAGCCGGAGGGCCCGCCCCGGCGCGCACGCTCCCGGGCCGCGGTCTCCGGGAAGCCGGCCCCGCCGCCCGTACCCCGGCGCGGGGTCAGCGCAGGGCCGCGTACCCCGGGCGGATGACCTCGTCGATCAGCCGGCGGCGCTCCGGCAGCGGCAGGAAGGCCGCCTCGACCGCGGCCACCGTCAGCTCCTCGAAGACCTCGGGACCGTATCCGAAGGCCGTCGCCATGTGCGCGAACTCCTGGCTCATCGTGGTCCCCGACACCAGCCGGTTGTCCGTGTTGAGCGTGGTGCGGAAGCCGAGCCGGCGCAGCAGGTCGACCGGGTGGGTGGCGTAGTCCTTCGCGGCGCCCGTCTGGAGGTTGGAGGTCGGGCAGACCTCCAGGGCGATCCCGTTGTCCCGGACATAGGCCGCGAGGCGGCCCAGCGTGGCGGTGCCGTCCTCGTGGACGGTGATGTCGTCGGTGATCCGCACCCCGTGCCCGATCCGCTCGGCGCCGCAGATCTGCACCGCCTCGTGGATGGACTCCGCGCCGACGGCCTCGCCCGCGTGGATGGTGAAGTGGCAGTTGTGCCGCTTCAGGTGCCGGAAGGCGGGCAGGTGGCGGGCGGGCGGATTGCCGATCTCGCCGCCCGCGATGTCGAAGCCCGCGACCCCGTTGTCGCGGTGGGCGACGGTCAGCTCCGCTATCTCCAGGGAGCGGTCGGTGTGGCGCATCCCGGTGAGCAGGGCGCGCACCGTGATCCGTCCGCCGCTGCGGCGCTCGCCCTCGCGGAATCCGGTGTTGACGGCCTCGACCACCTCGTCCAGGGTCAGCCCCCGCTCCAGGTGCTGCTCGGGGGCGTACCGCACCTCGGCGTAGACCACGCCGTCGTCCGCCAGGTCCTCGGCGCACTCCGCCGCGATCCGCTCCAGCGCCTCACGGGTCTGCATCACCGCGCAGGTGTGGGCGAAGGTCTCCAGATACCGCTCCAGCGAGCCGGAGTCCGCCGCGTCCCGGAACCAGACCGCGAGCGCGGCCGGGTCCTCGGTGGGCAACTGGCGGTAGCCGTGCTCCCGGGCCAGTTCGATGATCGTCGCGGGGCGCAGCCCGCCGTCGAGGTGGTCGTGGAGTACGGCCTTGGGCGCGCGGAGGATGTCAGACAAGTGCATGGCCCGGGAGTGTACGGCACGGCGGCGCGCGGCGCTTCGGCGGTCAGTTCGACTGCACCACGGGGAGCGCCGGAGCGCCGGTCGGCAGCATGTGCTTCGCCGCCAGGACCGGGGTGTCCCCGCTCCGCACCACCTGGGTGACCAGCACGGCCGGGGTGTCCGGCGCGCGGTCGAGCTGCTCCCCGCGCCGCTGCCCCAGCAGGGTCGCGCTCACGGCGCTGTGCGCGGTCAGGGCGAGCCCCCGGGAGGCGGAGCAGAGCACCGAGAGCATCGACCCGTCCCCGGCGCCGGGCGAGCGCAGCGCCCCGGCGAACGCCGGATGCGCCCTCTCCAGTACGTCGTCGGGGGCCGCCCACTCCTGGCTGAGCACCCCCGCCGTCCCCTCGCCGGTCAGTACCGACTCCCAGAACCGCAGCTCGGAACCGGCCGGGGCGAGCAGCTGCTGGGTGCTGAAGTCGGTCGGCTCCTCGACGGCGCGCAGCAGCGGGCGCACCCGCAGCGCCGGGCCGGCCGCGAGCAGCTCCTCCAGGGGGCGCAGCAGCTCGTAGCCGCGCCGAGGGGGGCTGTCGTTGACGGTTCTGCCCACCCCCCGGCGCACCGAGAGCAGGCCGTCCTCCTGGAGCAGCAGCAGCGCCTCGCGCAGGGCGGGCCGGCTCACCCCCAGCTCGGTCGCGAGACGCGGCTCGGACGGCAGGGTGGAGCCCGGGGGATAGGTGCCGTCGTGGATGGCGTCCGCGATCCGCTCGTACAGGACGACGACCGGCCTGCGCTGCGGGCGGCTGACTGTCACGGGCTCCTCCTGGGGTGCTGCTGGGGTGCTGCTGGGGTGCTGCGTATCCGGATGCCATGGAACGGTCTCAGCTTGTCAGACAGGGAGCGGGTGTGGGGTCGCTGTCTCACCCGTACGGCCCGCTCCACCGCACCACCGGCCCGGCCCGGGCCCATTCTGGTGCCATGAGCGCCAGGAAATCACCGGAAGCCGGAAGGGGCGGCGTCGGGGAGTGGTTCACTCCCGCGAGGACCGCGGTCACCGTGCTCGCGGTCCTCGCCGTCGTCCTCATCGCCGAGAACACCGGGGAGGTCAGGATCAGGGTGCTGATCCCCGTGGTCACCATGCCGCTCTATCTGGCGCTGCTCGCGATGTTCGTCATCGGCGCGCTCTGCGGGGGCCTTCTCTTCCGCCGCCGCCCCCGCTGACCCCCGGGCCGGGTGGATAGCCTGGCCGGATGCCCGCCACCGCCCCGGACCCCGCCGACGACCGGTCCCCCGACTCCGCCGACGACCGGTCCCCCGACTCCGCCGCCGGAGCCCCCGCCCCGGCTCCCGCCCCCGCCCCCGCCGTCGGGCCCGTCACCCGCGCCCTCCCGGCGCCCGTCCCGCTGGCCACCGGCCCCCGGACCGTGATCCGCGCCCTCACCCCCGGCGACGGCGCCGAGTTCACCGCCGGGGCCCGGGCGAGCACCGGCCTCCACCGGCCCTGGCTCTTCCCGCCCCGCACGGACCGCGCGTACGAGGAGTACGCGGACCGGCTCATCGAGGACCCGGCCCGCGCGGGCCTTCTCGTCCTGGAACGCGCGTCGGGCCGGATCGCCGGCTTCATCAACATCAACAACATCGTCGCCGGCGCCTTCCGCGGCGGCGCCCTCGGCTACGGCGCCTTCGCCCACGCCGCCGGGCGCGGGCTGATGGGCGAGGGCCTCTCCCTGGTGCTGCGGTACGCCTTCGGCCCGCTGGGGCTGCACCGCCTGGAGGCCAATGTCCAGCCGGGGAACACCGCCTCCATCGCGCTGGTGCGCCGCGCGGGCTTCCGGCTGGAGGGCTTCTCGCCCGACTTCCTCCACATCGACGGCGCCTGGCGCGACCACGAACGCTGGGCGATCACCAGCGATATGCTCCCGCCCGACGGCCGCGCCGAAGTCCGGCGCGCGTGACCCCTGTTCGGCGCGGCGGCGAGACGGTTCCATGGTCACCGGGCCGCCCGCGCCGTCGGCGGCCCTTCCGCGAGTGAAGCGAGGTTGCCTTGGCCACGACCGTGCGGCGTACCGTACTGACCCTCCCCGCCGCCCCCGTGGGCCCGGCGAATCCGCTGCCCGCGCTCCGCCCGCTCCCGGCTCCGCACTCCGTCGACGAGCGCACCCGGCGCGATCTGCCGCGCGACATGGCCCGCCAGATCGGGTACGAGCCGCCGCGCACCGTGCTGCCCGCGCGGATGCTCGACGGCTACGGCCGCGACCGCGCCCCCGCCGGATTCGACGCCGTCGTCATCGAGAACGAGCGGCTGCGGGCCACCGTGCTGCCGGGCCTCGGCGGCCGGGTCCACTCGCTGTACCACAAGCCCACCGACCGGGAACTCCTCTACCGCAACCCCGTCTTCCAGCCCGCCGACTTCGCCCTGAACGGCGCCTGGTACTCCGGTGGCATCGAGTGGAACATCGGCGCCACCGGCCACGGGACCCTCTCCGTCGCCCCGCTGCACGCGGCCGTCGTCCCCGCCCCCGACGGCGGGGAGATGCTCCGGCTCTGGGAGTGGGAGCGGCTGCGCGATCTTCCGTTCCAGGTCGATCTGTGGCTGCCCGCCGACTCCGACTTCCTCCATGTCGGCGTACGCGTCCGCAATCCGCACGAGCGGCCGGCACCGGTCTACTGGTGGTCCAACACCGCCGTCCCGGAGCACGGGCGGACCCGGGTCATCGCCCCCGCCGACGAGGCCTGGTACTTCGGCTACGAGCGCACCCTGCGCCGGGTGCCGGTGCCGGACTACCGGGGCGAGGACCGGACGTACCCGCTGCGCAGCGAACACCCCGCCGACTACTTCTACGAGGTGCCCGCCGGCGCCCGCCCGTGGATCGCCGCGCTCGACGGCGACGGCCGGGGCCTGGTCCAGACCTCCACCGACACCCTGCGCGGCCGGAAGCTCTTCCTCTGGGGCTCGGGCAGCGCGGGCCGGCGCTGGCAGCGCTGGCTGACCGAGCCGGGCACGGGCGGATACGCGGAGATCCAGGCCGGACTCGCCCGCACCCAGCTGGAGCACATCCGTCTCGACGAGGGCGCCGAGCTGAGCTGGCTGGAGTGCTACGGGCCCCTGGGCGCCGACTCCGGCACGGTGCACGGCAACAACTGGGCCGCCGCCTGCGCCGAGGTCGAGGCCCGGCTCGCCGGCGCCCTGCCGCGCCGGGCGGTGGAGGCCGCGTACACGGCCTGGCTGCCGCACGCCGACAGCGAACCGGTGCGCACCCTGGCCACCGGCTCCGGATGGGGCGCGCTCGAAGTGCTCCGCGGCGGGCTGAAGCTGCCCGGGACGCCCTTCGGGGAATCCACCCTCGGCGACGAACAGGCCCCCTGGCGCGCCCTGCTGACCACCGGGGTGCTCCCCGAGCCCCGCAGGGTCGCCCCGCCCGGGCCCTCGCTCGTCTCCCCGCACTGGCGGGACATGCTGGAGACCGCCCCGGCCGACCCGCTCACCGAGTACCACCTCGGCGTCGCCCAGTGGCACGCCGGCGATCTGGCCCAGGCCGTCCGGAGCTGGGAGCGCGGTCTCGCCCTCGCCCCCTCCCGCTGGCCGCTGCTGCGCGCGCTGGCCGTCGCCGACGAGGAGGGCGGCCACGGGGAGCGCGCCGCCGACCGCTATCTGGAGGCGTTCGACGACCTCTGCCAGGAGCGCCGCGACGATGGCGAGAGCTGGACGGCGGCGACCGCCGCGCTCGCCCGCGAGGCGATCGACGCGCTGCGCCGCGCGGGCCGCGCCGCCGAGGCCCGCTCGGTCTGGGACCGGCTGCGCCCCGAGATCCGGGCCCGGGGCCGGTTCCGGCTGCTCCACGCCCGGCTGCTGCTGGCCGAGGGCCGGCGCGAGGAGACCCGCGCCGTCTTCGACGAGGGCATCGAGGTGGCGGATCTGCGGGAGGGCTCGGAGATCCTGGGCGAGGTCTGGGCCGAACTGACCGACGATCCGCTGCCCGAGGCGTACGACTACCGGATGCGGCCCCACCGCGCGCCGTAGGGTCTTTCGTCTGGATCTTGCCGGGCTCGTGCGCCCCGGCACCTCGCCGCGCTGTCGTCCATCACCCATGGCCCCCTGCGCCCTGGCGGGCGCGGGAGGTACCCCCACCGCGCGCCGTAGGAGCGGCGCCGGGCCCCCCGCGCACGGGCGTGTTCCCGCGCACGGGCGGGCCCGGGTGTCAGACGGACACCTTGCGGTCCACGTACTCGAAGACGGAGCCGTCGGGGTGGACGGCGATCAGATTCCGGCCCGCCGGGGTCGGCACCGGGCCCGCGACGATCCGCGCGCCGACCTCGGAGAGGGCGGTGTGCGCCTCCTCCACGTCCTGGACCGCGATCGTCGCCGTCACCTTGCGCAGCACATCGATCTCCGCGGCCGGGCCGCTCATCAGCAGGAAGCAGCCGACCGCCGCGACCGAGACACCCCCGCGCTCGAAGCGCTGCGGGGTGCTTCCGGTGAGCCGTGCGTAGACCGCCGTGGCCGCGTCCAGGTCGTCGACACAGATACGCAGCGTGGTTCCGAGGATCTCCATGACGGCGAGCCTAGTTCGGGTCGGAATCGATTGTCCCGCGCTCCCGCTGATCGGGCGCGCGCCGCACGGGACAGGGCCGGCGCCCCGGCGCTCAGGCGCGGCAGAGCAGTTCGCCGTGCGGGACCATGAACCAGGCGTCCGGGTGGGCGCCCCACTCCCGCCAGCCCTCCGCCACCGCCGCGAGCCGCGCGGTGGTGGTGTGGCCGCCGTCCACCGCGAGCCCGGCGTAGGAGGAGGCGGTTGTCCGGTCGGCCCACAGGCCGCTCCACCACGCGCGCTCGTCCGGGGTGGCGTAACACCAGGTGGAGGCCGTCGCGGTGAGATCGGTGAAGCCCGCGGCACGGGCCCAGGAGAGCAGCCGGCGCCCGGCGTCGGGCTCCCCGCCGGAGGCCCGGGCCACCCGGTGGTAGAGCTGGAGCCACTCGTCCAGCACCGGGGCCCCCGGGAACCAGGTGAAGGCGCCGTAGTCGGCGTCCCGTACCGCGACGATCCCGCCGGGGCGGCAGACCCGGCGCATCTCGCGCAGCGCCCGCACCGGGTCGCCCAGGTGCTGGAGCACCTGGTGGGCGTGGACCACGTCGAAGGAGTCATCGGGGAAGCCGAGTTCATTGACATCGGCCACGGCGAACCCGGTGTGTCCGAGCCCCCGTCCGGCCGCGAACTCCCGCGCCCGCTCGACGATCCCGGGCTCCCGGTCCACCCCGGTGACCCACCCGCCCGGGACCAGCTCCGCCAGATCGGCGGTGATGGTCCCGGGGCCGCAGCCGACGTCCAGGACCCGCATCCCGGGTCTCAGCTCGCCGACGAGGTACGCGGCGGAGTTGGCGGCCGTCCGCCAGGTGTGGGAGCGGAGCACGGACTCATGGTGGCCATGGGTGTACACGGCGGTCTCGCGCGGCATGGCGAACCTCCCTCTCGATGGCTCCCCATGGTCCCACTCAACTCATATGATGAGACCGGGTGTCTTGCCATGCGGACGCTCGCGAGTCGGCGGGGCGGGGCTCAGAGCAGGGTCTGCGGCCGGTACACCGTCAGCACCCCGGCCGCCTTGTCCACCGTCAGCTCCGCCGGGGCCTCCACCACCTCACCGTCGTACGCCATCGGCGTGCCCGGCTCCAGACCGGTGATCCGCAGCCGGTGCAACTGCTCCGCCGCGTGGACCGGGGAACGGCTCAGCGGGCCCGCGAGGGCCGCCGCCAGCAGCCGCAGCCCCGGCCACCGGCCGCCGTGGACCACCCGTACGTCCAGCAGCCCGTCGGAGAGGTCCTGGCGGTGCCCCGGGGTCGGCCCCATCCGCTGGTAGATCCCGTTCCCGGCGAACAGCAGCCACATCGGGCGCTCGCGGCCCTGCACCCCGGCCCTGAGCGGCCTGCCGTGCCGCAGCACCCGCGCCGCCGCCAGAATCCCGGCCGGCCAGCCGCCGATCCTCGGGGACCAGCGCTCCCGGATGTTCACCAGCTCCGGATAGACACCCAGACTGAAGGTGTTGAGGAAGTAACCGGGCCGGGACCCTTCCCCCTCCGGGCCATCCGCGCCGCCCGGACCCGGTGTGAAACGGCCCAGGTCGACCCGGACCGCGTCGCCGCTCTCCAGCGCCCGGCAGGTGTCGTCGAAGGTCTCGATCCCGAGGTCGTACGCGAAGTGGTTGAAGGTGCCGCCGGGGAACACCGCCAGCGGCACCCCCCGCTCCACCGCGACCGCCGCCGCGCCGTTGATCGTGCCGTCCCCGCCGATGATGCCCAGCGCCCGGCCGCGCTCTGCCGCCTTCTCCAGCTCCTGGTCCAGCTCGCCGGGCCCGCACTCCACGAACTCCGCCAGCGGCAGGGCCTCGCGCACCAGTGCCGCCGAGCCCGCCGAACCCGCGTCCCGGTTGGTCACGACCACCAGCCCCTCGCCCTGCGGCAGTGCCGGGGCCTCGGCCTGCGCCCGGCCGGGCGGCGGCAGCTGGGACCTGGTCGGCACCATCCCGCGCACCGCGAACGCCGCCCCCACCCCGAGGGCCGCGCCCACCAGCACATCGCTCGGATAGTGCGCGCCCGTGTACACCCGGGAGAACGCCACCGAGGCCGCCACCGGCGCGACCACCGCGCCCCAGCCCTTCGACTCCAGCGCGACACCCGTCGCGAAGGCCGCCGCCGACGCCGAGTGGCCCGAGGGGAAGGAGGTGGTGAACGGCTGCCGCTTGAGCTGCCGTATCACCGGCACCGTGTCGATCAGCGGGCGCGCCCGGCGCACCGAGCGCTTGCCCACCGTGTTGATGACCGCCGAGGCCAGCGCCAGCGACGCCATCCCGCGCACCGCCGCCCGCCGTGAGCGGACGCCCCGGCCCAGCACCGCGATCCCGGCCGCCGCACCCAGCCAGAGCAGCCCGTGGTCCGCGCTGTGGCTCAGCCGGGGCAGCACCGGCTCGGCCCCCGGCCAGCGGCGGGCGGCGACGGTGGCGAAGACCTTGCGGTCCCAGCGGCCGAGCAGCGCCGGCACTCCCTGCCGGGGAGGCGGATTTCCTTGTGTGTACGGAGTGGACATGGGTCGCGGTTACCCCGTAACCGGGGATGCCACGCCGGGCACCGCCCATTTCGCCGCGCCGGGCGCACCGCCCCGCCGGGACCGCCGCGCCGGGACCGCCCCGCCGGGACCGGCGCGCCGCGGGTCTGTCGCCGGGGGCCGCCCTGCCCCTAGGATCACCGCCATGGCCATCGCCCCGGACGCCGGTACGCCCGCAGTGCCCGTGTGCCGCCGCGCGCCCTCCTGTCCCCGCTGACGCACGCGGCCTCGTGCCGCCCCCGTGAGACAGCGGCCGTGATGCCCGCCGCCGTTCCCGCCGTGAGTCCTGTTCCCCGTGTCCTGTTCCCCGTGTCCCGTGCCCCGTGCCCCGTGCACGCGGGCACCCCGTGTTCCCAGGAGACCTCCGTGCCCGCTTCCCCCGACCGCCGCCGGCTGCTGAGACTGCTCGCGGCGGCCCCGGTGACCGCGTCGGCGCTGGCCGCCGCCGGCACCGCCCCCGCGCGGGCGGTGCCCGCCCCGGCCGCCGCCGGGACGGTCAAACCGCTGCCGCCCGAGCACTTCACCGTCCACGGCACCAACGCCGAGACCGTCTTCTCCTCCCTGCGCGACACCGGAACGCTCACCCCCGCCGATCGCTTCTTCGTCCGCAACCACACCTCCACGCCCCTCATCGGCGAGCGCGACTGGAGGCTGACCGTCTGGGGCAGCGGGCTGCACGGGAGCCGGCCGGTGGAGTTCAGCTACGACCAGCTCCGCTCGATGCCCTCGGTCAGCCGCACCGCCCTCGTCGAGTGCGCGGGCAACGCCCGGAGCTACTTCGCCAGTCAGCAGGGCGAGACCGTCAGCGGCACCCCCTGGACCCTCGGCGCCGTCGGCGCGGCCCGCTGGCGCGGGGTGCCGCTCCGCGATGTCCTGCACCGCGCGGGTCTCTCCTCGACCGCCGTCGACATCATGCCCAGCGGGCTCGACGGCGAGGTCGTCAGCGGCGGAGTGAACCTCGGGCGGGTGCGCCGGCCGCTGCCCGTCGCCAAGGCCCTCGACGATGTGATCCTCGCGTACGAGATGAACGGCGAGCCCCTCCCGTACGACCACGGCTTTCCCGTCCGGGTGATCGTTCCCGCCTGGATAGGGATCGCGTCGGTGAAGTGGGTCGGTGACATCGAGGTCAGCGACACACCGCTCGCCTCGCCCTGGAACACCCAGCTCTACCGGCTCTTCGGCGCCGCCCACCCGCCCGGCGGCAGCGCGCCGCTGACCCGGCAGACCGTCAAGAGCGCCTGGGAGCTGCCGAGCGGGGCGGCGCTGGAGGCGGGCCGGAACCACCGCCTCACCGGCCGCGCCTGGTCGGCCGCCGCGCCCGTCCGGCACGTGGAGATCAGTACCGACGGCGGGGTGGGGTGGCGGCGGGCCGCGCTCCACGACACCCCGCGGCCCGGCGGCTGGGTCCGCTGGTCGGCCCAGTGGTGCCCGGGGGTCACCGGGCCCGCGCGGCTGCTCGCCCGTACCACCGACACCGCCGGGAACACCCAGCCCGAGCGGACCGTCCACAACACCCAGGGGTACCTCTTCGACGCGGTGGTGCGTCACCCCGTCACCGTCGTCTGACGCGCCGCCGCCGCCCTCCGTTTGTATAAAGGAGTCACGGAGGTGACGCCATGGCGGACACGCCCCCCGAGGGGCACGGGCCCGTCCGCTACGGCCCGGGCGTGCCCGGAACCGGTCTGCCCGTCCCCGGTGAGCTGGCCGGTGTGCTGGCCGCGGCGGCCGGTGCGCCGGGGGAGCCGCCCGGCGGCGGGGCGGTACTGCGGGAGGCCGCGCGCGGGTACTGGTGGCGGCGCGGGCTGCACAGTGCCGCCGAGGACCTGGTGGCCGCCGCCGGGCCGCAGCCGCTGCTCCTCGCGCTCCTCGGCGCGTACACCGGGGACGACGCGCGGGGCGGCGACGTCCTGATGTCGCGCCCCTGCCCCGCGTGGTGGGCCCCGCAGGCCCGGCTGCTGGGGAGGGGCGCGTACCGGGTCCCGACCCCCGCCGAGTGCGGCGGGGTGCCCGATCCGTTCGCGCTGCTGGAGACCGTGCGGCGGGTGCGGGCGGAGGGGGGTGCGCCCAGGGTGCTGCTGCTCTCCGTCGCGGACGATCCGACCGGGACGGTGGCACCGCCGGAGACCGTGCGCGAGACGTGCGAGGCGGCGGTGGGGGAGGGGCTGCACATCATCAGCGACGAGAGCTGGCGGGACACGGTGCACCGGCCGCGCGAGACGGTGCTGGTGAGCCCCGCGGAGATGTGCCCCGGCGACGTGACCGTCCTCAGCGACCTGGCGGGCGCGCTGCTGCCGCCGTCCTGGCCCGCCGCCGTCGCCCGCTTTCCGCCGACCGCGGCGGGGGCGGCGCACCGGGACCGGGTGCTGGACTTCCTCGCCGCGCTCGGGGCGGCGGTGGCGGGGCCCGTCGCGGCGGCGGCGGCGCACGCGCTCGACGAGCCCGGGGGGCTGGTCGGGCTGCGGGAGCGGGGGATCGAGGGGTACGCCCGGGTGGGGGCCGAGGTGCACCGGGCGGTGCTCGCCTGCGGCGGGCTGGCCAGGCCGCCGGTGGCGGGGCGGCATCTGTACGCGGATTTCGGGCCGCTGCGGGAGGGGTTGGGGTGGTGCGGGGTGGGGGACTCCATGGAGCTGGAGGAGTATCTGTCGGCGCGGCTGGGGGTGCCTGTGCCCGGGGGGCACCGCTTCGGCGATGAACTCGGCGCCCTGCGGGCCCGCCTGCCGACGGCGCCTTTCCTGTCCGCCGCCCTCCTGCCCCACCTCACCACAACCCTGACGCCCCACGCCTCGAACTCTTGATTCGCGCCTCAGCTCCCTCTGCGAGGTGCCTCCGGCGGGGCCGGGTGGATTGCTCAGCTCGGCGGCGGGGCTGAGCAAACCCAGCCGGTCTGGGGGCACCTCCCAGAGGCAGCTCTGGGGGAGATTGAGGACGGACCCTGGTCCACTGGTGCCCGCACGGTGCGGGTCCCGGTCGGGGGCCGGCCCCCGAACCCCCGCTCCTCAATCGCCGGAGGGGCTGGATTTCGTGCCCCGGCTCTCCGGCGGGTCGGGCAAAACCAGCCCGGCC
>NZ_JBEOYB010000075.1:7229-35336 GCF_040296845.1 Streptomyces sp. NPDC001985 | reverse complement strand
CGGGGCGCCCGGGCGCGGGCCCGGTGCGACGGGGTCCCGCATCCTGCGGGCCCGGGTCGGGGGCCGGCCCCCGAACCCCCGCTCCTCAATCGCCGGAGGGGCTGGATTTTGTGCCTCGGCTCGCTGGGGGGCTGGGCAACCCAGCCTGTCCGGGGGCACCCCCGGAGGCGGCTCCGGGGGTGGTTGAGGGCGGGGTCCGGCTGGCGGAGGGGAGTGGGAGTTTCGGCCTGGACGCGGGACGGGGGCCGAGCCCGGCGGGCGGGGGGTTTGTGCTGGTGGGGGGTGGATAGGTTTGTACTGTTCCGCAACAATCGAGGATAGTGGACTAGACCTTTCGGGCCATCTCGCGCGAGACTGTGCACGTGAGACACGTCATCGCCCTCGATGTGGGCGGCACCGGCATGAAAGCCGCCCTCGTCGGCGCGGACGGAAACCTCCTCTACGAGGCCCGCCGCGCCACCGGGCGGGAGCGTGGCGCCGAGGCCGTCGTGCAGTCCATCCTCGACTTCGCCGACGACCTCCGCACCCACGGCAGAGAGCACCTCGGCGAGACCGCCCTCGCCGCCGGAGTGGTCGTCCCCGGAATCATCGACTCCGAGAGCGGCACCGTCGTCTACGCGACCAATCTCGGCTGGCGGGACGTCCCCATGCGGCAACTCCTCAGCGAGCGCCTCCGCGGCGTCCCCGTCGCCCTCGGACACGACGTCCGCACCGGCGGCCTCGCCGAGGGACGGATCGGCGCCGGGCACGGCGCCGACCGGTTCCTCTTCGTACCGCTCGGCACCGGCATCGCCGGCGCCATCGGCATCGACGGCACCATCGAGGCCGGCGCCCACGGCTACGCCGGCGAGATCGGCCATGTCGTCGTCCGCCCCGACGGCCCCCTGTGCGGCTGCGGCCAGCGCGGCTGTCTGGAGGCCCTCGCCTCCGCCGCCGCCGTCACCCGCGCCTGGGCGAAGGCCAGCGGCGACCCGGACGCCGACGCCGCCGACTGCGCCAAGGCCGTCGAGTCCGGCGACCCGAAGGCCATCGCCGTCTGGCTCGACGCCGTCGACGCCCTCGCCGCCGGACTGGTCACCGCACTCACCCTGCTGGACCCCCGCACCCTGATCATCGGTGGCGGCCTCGCCGAGGCCGGTGAAACCCTGTTCACACCCCTGCGGGCCGCCGTCGAGGAGCGCGTCACGTTCCAGAAGCTGCCCTCCATCGTCCCGGCAGCCCTCGGGGACACCGCTGGATGCCTGGGTGCGGGGCTGCTCGCCTGGGACCTGCTCGCCACCGACTCGGAGGTAACCGCCTAATGGCCGCTCGCGCCGCACTCGCCGACAGCGCCGCACGCGCCGACAGCACCGTCCTCACCGGAGCCCGGGTGGTCCTGCCGACCGGGACCGTCGAGAACGGCCGGGTGTCTGTCGCCGGTACGAAGATCACCGGTACCGCCCCGGAGGACGCCCCCGCGCGCGATCTCTCCGGCCACTGGATCGTCCCGGGCTTCATCGACCTCCACAACCACGGCGGCGGCGGAGCCTCCTTCACCGGCGGCACCATCGACGACGTCCTCCTCGGTGTGCGCACCCACCGGGAGCACGGCACCACCACCCTGGTCGCCTCCCTGGTCACCGCCGAGCCGGACTACCTCGCCCACCGCGCGGCGGCCCTCTCCGAACTGGTCGAGCAGGGCGACATCGCGGGCCTCCACTTCGAGGGCCCCTTCATCTCCCCCTGTCGCAAGGGGGCGCACAACGAGGATCTGCTGCTCCACCCCGACCCGGCCGAGGTCCGCAAGCTGATCGACGCGGCCCGGGGCACGGCCAGGATGGTGACCCTCGCCGCCGAACTCCCCGGCGGCATCGACTCCGTACGGCTGCTCGCCGAACACGGCGTGATCGCCGCGCTCGGCCACACCGACGCGACGTACGAGCAGACGGTGGAGGCCATCGACGCGGGCGCCACCGTGGCGACCCACCTCTTCAACGCCATGCCGCAGATCGGCCACCGCGCGCCCGGCCCGATCGCCGCGCTCCTGGAGGACGAGCGGGTCACCGTCGAGCTGATCAACGACGGCACCCATCTCCACCCCGCGGCGCTCGAACTCGCATTCCACCGCGCGGGCGCGCACCGGGTCGCCTTCATCACCGACGCCATGGACGCGGCGGGCTTCGGCGACGGCCGCTACCAGCTCGGTTCGATGGCCGTCGATGTCGTCGACGGCGTGGCCCGGCTCGCCGAGGGCGGCGCCATCGCGGGCTCCACGCTCACCCTGGACACGGCGTTCAGACGGGCGGCCACCGTGGACCGCATCCCCGTCGCCGACATCGTCCAGGCGATCTCCGCCAACCCGGCCAAGCTGCTGGGCATCGACGACCGGGTCGGTTCGCTGGAGCCCGGCAAGGACGCCGATCTCGTCGTCCTGGACGAGGAGTTCCGGCTCAAGGGCGTGATGCGCCAGGGCGCCTGGGTGGTCGATCCGGCCCAGGGCTGACATTCAGGGGCTCTGACGGCGATGTCGCCGTGAAACCCCGCAAAGCACAGCAAGGCGGTTGGTCCAGGGTCTGGGCCAACCGCCTTCCGTTTGGCATGATCAGGACTGTACGAGCACCGTTCGCCGGGCCGCCGCCGCCGGAAGGGGAATCACGGGTGATCCTGACGGTCACGCTCAACACCGCGCTGGACATCACCTACACCGTCGACGCCCTCACCCCGCACACCAGCCACCGCGTCGGCGAGGTCGGCGAACGCCCCGGCGGCAAGGGGCTGAACGTGGCCCGGGTGCTCTCCGCCCTCGGCCACGAGACCGTCGTCACCGGCTTCGCCGGCGGCCCGGCCGGGACCGTACTGCGCGAACTCCTCGCGCCCCTCCCGCCGCACGACGCCCTCGTCCCCACCTCCGGCACCACCCGGCGCACCATCGCCGTCGTGGACACCGCGACCGGCGACACCACCCAGCTGAACGAGCCGGGACCGGTCGTCACCGCCGGGGAGTGGGCCGCCTTCCTCGACCGGTACGGAACGCTGCTGCCGGGCGCCGACGCGGTCGCCCTCTGCGGCAGCCTCCCGCCCGGCATCCACGTCGGCGCCTACGCGGAGCTGGTCCGCCGGGCGCGCGCGGCCGGGGTCCCCGTCCTGCTGGACACCAGCGGCGAACCCCTGCGCCGGGGCATCGCCGCCCGCCCCGACCTCGTCAAGCCCAACGCCGATGAACTGGCCCGGCTCACCGGGGCCCGTGAGCCGCTGCGCGCCGCCCGGGACGCCCGCCGCCGGGGCGCGCACGCCGTGATCGCCTCGCTCGGCCCGGCCGGTCTGCTCGCGGTCACCCCCGACGGCGTCTGGCAGGCCGCCCTGCCCGCGCCGGTCCGGGGCAACCCCACGGGCGCGGGCGACTCGGCGGTGGCCGCCCTCCTCGCGGGGACGGTGGAGTCCCGGCCCTGGCCGGAGCTGCTGGCCCGCGCGGTCGCCCTCTCGGCGGCGACGGTCCTGGCCCCGGCGGCGGGCGAGTTCGACCGGGCGGTCCGCGACGATCTCCTGCCCCGTGTCCGGGTGACGGAACACACGGGCCCCGCATGACCCCAGCGCGGCCGTACGACCGGTCCGGCCGCACCCCCGCACCGGCGGGCCGCACCACGGGCCCGGCGCCCGGGAAATGAGAACGGACCCATGCCTCTCGTCAGCACCGCCGAACTGGTCAGCGCCGCCACCGCCGAGCGGCGCGGGATCGCCGCCTTCAATGTCATCACCCTGGAGCACGCGGAGGCCATCGCGGCCGGCGCGGAGGCGGCGGGCGCGCCCGCCATCCTCCAGATCTCCGAGAACGCGGTCCGGTTCCACGGCGGCCGGCTCTCCGCGATAGCGGCGGCCACCGCCGCCGTGGCCCGGTCCTCCGGCGCGCCGCTCGCCCTCCATCTGGACCATGTGGTCTCGGTGGAACTGCTGCACGCCGCCGACGGCGCGGGCTTCGGCTCGGTGATGTTCGACGCGTCGAAGCTGTCGTACGAGGAGAATGTGCGGGCCACGGCGGCGGCGGTGGCCTGGGGCCGGGAGCGCGGCATCTGGATCGAGGCGGAGCTGGGGAAGGTCGGCGGCAAGGAGGGCGAGCCGCCGCTCGACGCCCACGCCCCCGGGGTGCGCACCGACCCGGCGGAGGCGGCGGCCTACGCGGCGGCGACCGGGGTGGACGCGCTGGCGGTGGCGGTGGGCTCCTCCCACGCGATGACCGAGCGCACCGCCGCCCTGGACCACGCCCTGATCGCCCGGCTGCGGACCGCGGTCCCGGTGCCGCTGGTGCTGCACGGCTCGTCGGGCGTCCCGGACGCGGAGATCCGCGCGGCGGTCGCCGCCGGAATGGTCAAGATCAATGTGGGTACGGCGCTGAACACGGCGTTCACCGGCGCCGTACGGGAGTTCCTGACGACGGCCGGCCCCGGGGTCGTCGACCCGAGGAAGTATCTGACCCCGGCCCGTGAGGCGATGTCGCGGACCGTCGCGGGCTTTCTGGGGCTGCTCGCCCCCGCGCCCGGGCCTGCGGCCTCCTGAGGGGACGGGCGGGGCCCCCGGCCCCGGCCGGGGGCCGTCAGCTCCCCTTCTGGCCCGCGTCCAGCCAGACCTGGTCGAGCAGGGCCTCGCACTGGTCGCCCGGCTCGCAGGAGATCTTCAGATCGTTCTTGCCCTTTTTGAGGTTCACATAGGCGTAGGTGTAGGTCCAGCCCTTGTCCCACTGGCCCTCACCGGCCTTGGCGAAGTTCGACATGTTGATGTCGCGGGGCGTCTCGCCGTTGACGGTCAGCGAGGTCTCGGCCTTCTTGCCCGGGACGCTGTAGCTGATGGTCATCGTGTACGCGCCGTCGGCGGGCACGTCCACCGACCAGCTCGCCGAACCGCCGGCCCCGTTGAAGGCCACATAGCCGCCGTTGGCGCCCTTGGCGCCCTTGATGTCGCGGCTCAGGGTCGCGGGCCCGCCGAGCTGGAGCGTCGCCGCGTCCTGCTTGGGCAGTGAGCCCGGCTTCTCCGCGGGCTCGGGGGGCTTCGACGGCTGGCCGCTGGGCTCCACCGACCGCGCGGGCGCCGAGGCGCTGCTCTGGGGCTCCTTGCCGGCCTGGTCGCCGTCCTTGTCCTCGCCGAGGTTGCCGATCACCGCGGCGCTGATGCCGATCACCACCACCGCGACCACCGCGATCGCGCCGATCAGCAGGCCCTTGGTGTTGGGGCCGCGGCCCCGGCCGCCGGGGTCCGGCTGGGGGACGACCCGGGTGGTGGCGCCGCCGCCGGGGTAGGTCTCGGGGGCCGCGTACTGCGGGGCCGGCTGTCCGTAACCCTGCTGCGGGTGGCCCTGCTGCTGCCCGTACCCCTGCTGTCCGTACCCCTGCTGGTGTCCCTGCTGGGGCGGATAGCCCTGCTGCGGGGGGTAGCCGTACCCCGGCTGCTGGGGCGGGGGCTGCTGCCCGTACTGGCGCTCGCCCACCGCGCGCACCTGGTTGTACGACGTCCGGGGGACTCCGGGCTGAGGTGCCTGGGGACCCGGGTAGCCGTAGCCGCGCCCCCGGCCCGAGGGTGGTGTGGCGCCCGCCGCGTGCCCGTCCTCGTACAGATACCCGAAAGGATCATCGTCCTCTGGCGTGCTCGCGCCGTTGTTCCCGGCCGTCATCCCTGGTCCCTCCTCACCGTCGTCAGCCCTACGCCGACGCGGGCGAGCCTACCCGGTTCGGAGTAACGGAATGGGTGGCGTTGACCCCAATCGGGGCCATCGTCACAAGACCAGAACATGACAGGAGCCGGGCTCAGCCCGCCCGCCGGTGCACCTTCGAGCGGGAGCGCTTCTCCACGTACATCCGCTGGTCGGCGGAGCGCAGCACCTCTTCGACGGACATCCCGCAACTCGCCCAGCTGATACCGAAACTGGCTCCCACGCGCACCCCGCGACCGCCCACCCGGATTGGCAGAATGATCGCGTTCCGGAGCCGTACGGCGAGATCGGCGGCGTCGGCGGCGCCCAGGCCGTCGGCGAGGACCACGAACTCGTCACCGCCGAGGCGGGCCACCGTGTCCCCCTCCCGCACGCCCCGGGTGAGCCTGCGGGCGACCTCGACCAGGACCGCGTCACCGGTCTGGTGGCCGAACCGGTCGTTGATCGACTTGAAGCCGTCCAGATCGCAGAAGAGGACCGCGAGGCCCTTGGTGCCGTCGTCCACGTCGTCCGCCGGCGCGATCATGTGCACATGGTGGTCGTACGGGACGCCCGCCGGGCCGAAGTCGAAGCCGTCGGCGTTGAAGAGCGCGCTGGTCTCCGGGTCGTATCCCGCGTCGGTCGCGTCCAGCGGGTTGCCCTCCGCGTCCCGGGCGGCGGGCGGCCGTTCGCACAGCTTGGCGCTGAGCCGTGCCCGCAGCTCCGCGCTGTTGGGCAGCCCGGTGAGCGCGTCGTGCGAGGCGCGGTGGGCGAGCGCCAGCTCATGGCGCTTGCGGTCCTCGATGTCCTCGACGTGGGTGAGGAGGAAGCGCGGGCCGTCGGTGGTGTCCGCGACGACGGAGTTCCGCAGCGAGACCCAGACGTAGCTGCCGTCGCGCCGCCCCAGCCGCAGCTCCGCCCGCCCGCCCTCGGCCGAGGTGCGCAGCAGGGTGCCCACGTCCTCGGGGTGGACGAGATCCGCGAAGGAGTACCGCCGCATCGCGGAGGCGGGCCGGCCCAGCAGCCGGCAGAGCGCGTCATTGGTGCGCAGCAGCCGTCCGTGCTGGTCACCGCCCATTTCGGCGATCGCCATCCCGCTCGGCGCGTACTCGAAGGCCTGGCGGAAGGACTCCTCGCTGGCCCGCAGCGCCTGCTGCTCCCGCTCCAGGCGGACCAGCGCCCGCTGCATATTTGCTCGGAGCCGGGCATTGCTGATCGCAATGGCGGCCTGGGAGGCGTACATCTGGAGGGCCTCCTGCCCCCAGGGGCCCGGACGGCGCCCGTTGCGCGGCCGGTCGACCGATATGACGCCGAGCAGCTCGCGCCCGCCCCCGGAGGTGAACATGGGGGCGTAGAGCCGGTCCTGGGGGTGCCACTCGTCCTCGAAGCGGGGGTCGGGACCCTCGGTGTGCCACTGCGGGACATCGTCCTCGATGAGCACCCAGCCCTCGGTGTGCGGGATGAACCGCAGCTCGCCCCAGGCCTCGCCCATGGAGAGCCGGCGCTCCCAGGAGGGCCGGGAGCCGACCCGGCCGGTGATCAGGGCCTCGGCCGCGGCGCTGCCGGCGAAGGCGGCGACGACGAGATCCCCGTCGGGGCGCACGAGATTGACGCAGGCCAGTTCGTAGCCGAGCCCCGCGACGATGCCGTCGGCGACGGTCTGCAGCGTGTCGGCCAGGCTGCGGGCGGTGTTGAGATCGGCGACCACCTTGTGCAGCTGCCGCAGGGTCGCAAGACGGACGTAGGGCTCCGACTCGGTCTCCATGCTCGCTCTCCCCGAGACCTCGACAGCAGACTCCAGGTTTCTCTTCGGCCTTCTCGTGCGGTCTTCACGTTGCCTATCCCCGGCCACTGAATCACAGCGAGCTGTCCACTCGGTACACAGGGTCAACAAATAAGGCCCTCTGTGACTCAAGTCACATGAGCGCCTCCGTGGTCATCGGAGCGGGGGTGAGCCGCCCTCGCCTCCCTCCGGTGTCTCCGAACGCAAATCCGGGCCGTGCGCGGCCCCCGGACCGTACACGCGTCCCGGCGGCGTCCGATACGGGGCGGTACGGAGCCGGTACGGGACCGGCACGGGGCTTGCGCGGGCCGGTTCAGGGCCGGTACGGGTCCGGTTCGGGTCCGGTGCGGCTCGGGTGCGGGCCGGTACGGCGCCGGTACGGGTCCGGGTCCGGTTCCGGTTCCGCGCGGGTCCGGGGCGTCCGGCCGGGACGCTGGTCCTAGGACCGCACTGGTCCCCTGGCCCGATGTGCGGCCCCGGTCCGCGCGGCTAGCGTGTCGGCTGTGCTCCCTACCGCTGCCACCGCAACAGCCGCCGCCTCCGCCTCCGCCCCCGGGGCCTCCGGCTCCGCCGCCCCGATCCCCCATGCTGATGGGGTGAGCAACGAGGAGTTTCGCGCGGCCCTGGCCCGGCTGGCGGCCGGTGTCGTCCTGGTGACCGCCCACGACGCCGACGACGGACCACGGGGCGAGGACGCGGGCATGACGGCGACCGCCTTCGTCTCGGTCTCCCTGGACCCCCCGCTGGTGATGATCAGTCTGCGCAACGGCTCCCGGATGGACGATCTGCTGGACGAGCAGCCGCTCTGGGCGGTCTCGGTCCTCTCCGAGGACCAGCGCCACATCGCCGGGCGGTTCGCCATGAAGGGCCGGGTCAGCGACCGGCTGCTCTTCGAGGACGTCCCCCGGGTGCGCGGGGAGCTGAGCGGTGCCCCGCTGATCGGCGGCGCGCTGGCGACGCTGGAGTGCCGGACCGAGCAGCGGGTGGTGGCGGGTGACCACACCCTGGTGATCGGGCGGGTGCTGTCCGCCGGTGTGCCGGTCGCCGAGGGCGGGCCGCTGATGTACTTCCGGGGGAAGTACCGGCACTTGGGGTGAGCCGTGGCCGCCCGGTGCGCCCGGGGCCCGGTGCGCCCGGGCCGGCGGGGCTCCCGCCCGGCTCGTCCGTCCGGTCCGGCTCGTCCGTCCGGTCCGTCCGGTCCGCAGGGTCAGCCCCAGTCGCGGCCCGAGCGCCCGCGCTTGGTGTCCGAGCGCTGTTTCTTCTCCCGCAGCCGCCGCTCGTTGAGCCCGCGCGGGACGCGGGTCGCCCGCCGGGGCTTGGGCGGCGGCGCGGTCGCCTCCGCCAGCAGCGCCGCCAGGCGGACCGCCGCCGTCTCGCGATTGCGCCACTGGGAGCGGTGCTCCGACGCGCGCACGGCGATCACACCGCCGACCAGCCGTCCCGCGAGCCGCTCCAGCGCCCGTTCCTTCCACACCGGGGGCAGCGCTTCCGTGCGCGCGAGGTCGAAGCGCAGCTCCACCTGGGAGTCGCTGGTGTTGACATGCTGGCCGCCCGGCCCGGACGACCTGGAGAAACGCCAGATCAGCTCGGCCTCCGGGAGGGAGACGGAGCCTCGGATGACATAGGGACCGGACATGCCCCCATCGTCCCGTGTCCGAGATGTTCACGTCATCTCGATTTCCCTGGAACTTCCCTGGAACCTGTGGGTCCTCCGTCTGCGTTAAGACGGGTAACGGCAGCGCCGGGACGACCCGGGGCCGCCGCACACTCGTACACGAAGGGGACTTCCCAATGGCAGTAAGCCTGACCAAGGGCGGCAACATCTCGCTCACCAAGGAGGCCCCGGGGCTGACCGCCGTCACCGTCGGCCTCGGCTGGGATGTCCGTACCACCACCGGCACGGACTTCGACCTGGACGCCTCCGCGATCGGGGTCAACGCCGCGGGGAAGGTCGCGTCCGACGCCCACTTCGTCTTCTTCAACAACCGGGCCACCCCGGACCAGACCATCGTCCACACCGGTGACAACCGCACCGGCGAGGGCGGCGGCGACGACGAGCAGATCAATGTGAACCTGGCCGGTCTCCCGGCCGATGTCACCAAGATCGTCTTCCCGGTCTCCATCTACGACGCGGTCGCCCGCACGCAGAACTTCGGCCAGGTGCGCAACGCGTACATCCGTGTCGTCAACCAGGCCGGCGGCGCCGAGATCGCCCGCTACGACCTGAGCGAGGACGCGGCCGTGGAGACCGCGATGGTCTTCGGCGAGCTGTACCGCAGCGGCGCGGAGTGGAAGTTCCGCGCCGTCGGCCAGGGGTACGCCTCCGGTCTGGAGGGCATCGCCCGCGACTTCGGCGTCAATCTCTGACACACCCGTCCGGCACCGGCGGCGCGCCGGCCCCGGGAGCACTCCCGGGGCCGGCGCCTGGCGCGGCCGTGGCGCACGGTGCGCCCCGGCCGCCGCCTCCGGGCGCGCGTCTCGGCGACGCGCCGCTCCGGAGAGGCGGGGCCCCGCCGCGCTCCGGCGTCAGTGCCGCGCCGGGCGTCCCTCCCCGTACAGCCAGCCCCGCCACACCGCGTCCAGCTCCCGGCCCGAGGACCGCTCGGCCCACGCCGTGAACTCCCCGGTGGAGGCGTTGCCGTGCCGGTGCTCCCGCGCCCACCCGCGCAGAATCCGCGCGAAGGCCGCGTCCCCGACCGCCCGCCGCACCTCGTGCAGCACCATCGCGCCCCGCCCGTACACCGGAGCGCCGGAGATCCGGGCGGCCGACGGCGGATCGGCCGGGGCGAAGGACCAGTTGTCCCGCTCCGCGTACGCGGCCTCGAAGCTCCGCTCCACCGGCACGGACTCGAACTCCGCCGCCCACATCCACTCCGCGTAGGTCGCGAAGCCCTCGTTGAGCCATATGTCCCGCCAGGACCGGGGCGTCACCGAATTGCCGTACCACTGGTGGGCGATCTCGTGGACCAGGGTCCGCACGGTGAGGAGGCGGGCCGGGAAGACCGGCCGGCTCTGTGTCTCCAGGGCGTAGCCGGCCACCCCGTCGGGGACCACGATCGCGCCGATGGACGAGAAGGGGTACGGGCCGAAGTGCCGCTCCGCCCAGGCCAGCACCTCCGGGATGCGCCCGGAGAGCGTCTCCTCCACCGCCGGGTCCACGGCGGTGATCACCGGCAGACCGGCCGGGGTGCGGGAGGAGGTGATCCGGTACGGGCCGATCGCCAGCGTCGCCAGATAGCTCGCCATCGGCTCCGCCGTGCGCCAGCGGAAGGTGGTGCGCCCGCCGCCCGTGTGCTCGCCGTCCGTGTGCTCGCCGTCCGTGTGCTCGCCGTCCGTGCGCCCGCCGTCCGCGCGCTCCCGCGCCGGTTCCCCGTTGGAGACCGCCTTCAGCCCCCGGGGCACGGTGACGGAGATGTCGTACGCCGCCTTGTCGCTCGGGTGGTGGTTGCCGGGGAACCAGGCCATCGACCCGGCGGGCTCCCCGAGCGCGAGCGCGCCGTCGCGGGTGGGGAGCCACCCCTCGTCGGAGCCGTCCGCGTCGGTGATCGTCCGGGGGGTGCCGGAGTAGCGGACGACCGCACGGAAGACCGCGCCCGCCGGGATACCGGTGCCGGGCCGCACGGTCAGCTCGTCACCGGACCGGCCGGTGGCGGCCCGCTCGCCGCCGACGGTGACCCCGTCGGCGGTCAGCCCGTGCAGATCGAGATGGAAGGCGCCGAGCGTCCGCAGCGCGCGGGCGGTGATCTCCGCCGTGCCCTCGATCCGCCCGGTGTCCGGGTCGTAGTCGAGCGCCAGCCGGTAGTGCCGGACGTCGTAGCCGCCGTTGCCCAGCCGGGGGAAGAGCGGATCACCGAGCCCCGCGAGCCCCGGCCCGTCCCGGACCGTGCCGAGCCCGCCGCCGGTGCACCCCCCGAGGAGGCACACCGCCACGGCGGGCAGCAGGACACGGCGCACGGCGCATGACCGGATCACGCGCCGCATCCTAGGGTCTTCCGTCCGGATCGGGCTGGATCAGTGAGCGGGCCCGGTGCCGTGCGTCGCCGGGCGGAGGATGTGAGCCACCGCGGGTCCCTCCCGTGCCCGTCAGGGCCCAGGGGGCCCTGCGTGATGGACGCCAACGCGGCGAGGCGCGGTGCCGGGGCACGCGAGCCCAGCAAGATCTCAACGGAGGGCCCCGGGCGGCGGAAGGGCGTGGTTCAGCGGCTGAGGGCCGCGACACCCGCCTTGGCGAACTCCTCGTCCTGGGCGCCGCTCGGCGCGCCCGCCACACCGATGCCCGCGATCGGTGCGCCCTTGACCTGGACCGGCGCGCCGCCGCCCAGGAACAGGGTGCCCGGGATGTCCTTCAGGTTCGGGGTCGACTCCAGGCGCTTGACCAGCTCCGAGGTCGGCGCGTTCCAGGAGACGGCGGTGAACGCCTTCTTCTCGGCGGACTCGTAGGACTGCGGGCCCGCGCCGTCGCCGCGCAGCGTCACGATGGTGTTGCCGTTCCGGTCGACCACGGCGACCGTCACCCGCTGGCCGGCCCGCTCGGCCGCGTCCAGCGTCGCCCGCGCGGCCTTCGACGCCGCGTCGACCGTCAGATGCGTGGTCTGCTGGAGGCTGCGGTGCGAGGGGTCGGCCTTGACCGCGGCCCGGGACTCGGCGGCGGGGGCGGAGGCGTTCGCGGAGACCGCGCCGAACGCTCCGGCGCTGAGGGCGACGGCGGCGGCGGTACCGGCGAGGACACGGGTGCGGGTCGACAGCTTCTTCATGGCCTGGGCTCCTGTGCTGGTGGGGTGCTGCTGCTGGTGGAGGGCTGGTGGTCGCCTTCCGCCACCGATCCTGTCGCCGGCGGCCGCCCCGGCGGATCGGCGTACCGGCTGGACCGCGCAGGCATCATGGTGGAGGCGGGTGTCAGCCGATCGGCTGATGCGGCGGGCCGCCCGCCGGGTCACGATGCGAGGAGGGCCGGCGGCGGAGCACGCGCAGACCGTCGGCGGAGCACGCGGAGAGAAGAACGGCGAACGATGTCCCAGCACCCGACCCCCGTGGACGCCCGGGACCCCCTGGCGCGCGACACCCGGGGCGCGGACCGGGACAGCCGGCTCCTCGACGCCGTCATGGACACGGCCTTCCTCGCGCTGCTCGCCGGGGCCCTGCTGCGGTATCTGATCCGGCACCCGGAGAGCCCGGCGGTGCCGTGGGTCATCGGGCTCGGCACCGCCCTCGCCGTGCTCCAGCTCCCCGGGCGCCGGCTCGCCGCCCGGCTCCACCCGCGCGGCGAGCCCATCCGGCTCGGGCTCGTCGTCGGCTGCTGGGTGGTGGTCGTGCTGCTGGCGCCCAGCTTCGCCTGGTGCGCCGTCCCGCTCATCTACACCGGGCTGCGCTCGCTGCCGACGCGGGCGGCCGTCGCCCTCGTCGCGGTGCTCTGTCTGCTCGTCGTGATCGCGGAGTGGCGGCTGCGGCAGGGCATCGACCCGAACCTCTTCCTGCTGCCGCCGGTGGTCGCGGCGCTCGCCACCGCCGTCTTCCTCCATATGCGCCGCCAGGCCGACCGGCTGCGGGCCCTCGTCGACGACCTGGTGCGGACCCGCCGGGAGCTGGCCGCCACCGAGCGGCGCGAGGGGACCCTCGCCGAACGCCAGCGGCTCTCGATGGAGATCCACGACACCCTCGCGCAGAGCCTCTCCAGCCAGCAGATGCTGCTCCAGGCCGCCGAGCGCACCTGGGGCAGCGACCCCGGGCGGGCCCGCGCCCATGTCCGTACCGCCGAGTCCATCGCCGAGCGGAGCCTCGCGGAGGCCCGCCGCTTCGTCCACGACCTCGCCCCCGCCGAACTGGCGGAGGGCGGCGGGCTCGCCCAGGCGCTGCGGACGCTCGCCGAGCGCGAGACCACCGACGCGCTGCGGGTCCGCTTCCATCTGGACGGAGCGCCCGTCGCCCTGCCCGACCGGGTGCAGTCGGCGCTGCTGCGGATCGCCCAGGGCGCGCTGGCCAATGTGACCGAGCACGCGGGCGCCACCACGGCGGCGCTGACCCTGAGCCGGCTGGACGACCAGGTGGTGCTGGACATCGCCGACAACGGGAGCGGGTTCGAGCCGGGGGAGTCCGCGCCCGGGGTCCGGGGGCACGGTCTGCCCGCGATGCGGGCCCGGCTGCGGCAGCTCGGCGGGACCCTGACCATCGAATCGGCGCCCGGGGAGGGGACGGTCGTCTCGGCCGCCGTGCCCCTGGGGCGCCCTCTGGAGGACCGATGACCGCCGTACGGATTCTGCTCTGCGACGACCACGCCGTCGTCCGCGCCGGTCTGCTCGCCCTGCTCGGCAGCGAACCCGACATCGAGGTGGTGGGCGAGGCGGGCAGCGGGGAGGAGGCGGTGGCGCTGGCGGCGAAGCTCCGCCCGGACGTGGTGCTCATGGACCTTCAGCTGGGGCCCGGGATCGACGGGGTGGAGGCGACACGGCGGATCGCGGCGCCCGATGTGCATGTGCTGGTGCTGACGACGTACGACACGGACGCGGACATCACCCGGGCGATCGGGGCGGGGGCGACCGGGTATCTCCTGAAGGCGGAGCGCCCCGAGGAACTCTTCACCGCGATCCACTCGGCGGCGCGGGGGCGCACCACGCTGTCGCCGCCGGTGGCGAGCCGGGTGATGGACCGGATGCGGGGTGGGGGGCTGCCGGAGCTGACGGAGCGGGAGCGGGAGATTCTGGGGCAGTTGGGGCGGGGGGTGGGGAATCGGGAGATCGCGCGGGAGTTGTTCATCAGTGAGGCGACGGTGAAGACGCATCTGGGGAGGATTTACGCGAAGCTGGGTGTCGACACCCGGGCCGGGGCGGTCGCCTTCGCGAAGGAACACCGCCTTCTTCCCTGACGCGCCCCTCGCGGGGCACGGCTCCCGGCCTGATGGTGTTCGAGCCGGCCCCCGACCGTGGCCCGCAGGGTGCGGGGTCCTGTCGCACAGGGTCCGTCCCCAAACTCCCCGGAGCCGGCTCCGGGAGGTGCCGCCGGACGGGCCGGGATTGCTCGGGTGGCGGGAGGGAAAAGAAGGTGCTCCCGGGGGAGGGAAGGGCGAGACTCGGGGGATGAGTTCCAGGATCACACGGATCAACCCCCCCTCCCTCCACCCCACCCCCGGCTACCACCACATCACCCTCACCCCCCCTTCCCTCACCGCCCACCTCGCCGGCCAGTGCCCCCTCGACCCCTCCGGCACCCTCGTCGGCGAGAACGACCTCGGCGCCCAGATCGACCAGGTCGCCGCCAACGCCCTCACCGCGCTCCGCTTCGTCGACGCCGGGCCCGAGCATGTCGTCCGCTCGGTGATCTACGTCGTCTCCGACGACCCCGCCGCCCTGGCCGCCGCCTGGACCCGGCTGAACGAATCCGTCATCGCCGAGGCGTTCACCAGTGCGAGCACCCTCCTGGGTGTCGCCCGGCTCGGGTTCCCCGGGCAGCTGGTCGAGGTCGACCTCACGGCCGCGCTGCCCGGCTGATCCGGAGGGCGAGCCCCTCGGGGGCGTACAGCACCCCCTCCCTCACCTCGCCGCCCGAGCGGGCCGCCGCCTCCGACACCGCCCCCGGGTCGTCCACAGCGACCTCCAGCCGCCAGCCGGGCTCCCCGGGCGCGGCGACCACGTCGCCGGGACGCGGCTCGACCCCGAGCGCGTCCCGGTAGAAGGCGCGCGCGCCCGCCGGGTCGGCGCACGCCAGGACCATCCGGTGCGGCAGGCCCGCCGCGCCCCCCGCCGGGAACCCCCACCCGGTGAACTCCCTCGCCTGCCAGAGCGAGACCGCCGCGCCGAACGGATCGACCAGCGTCGCCATCCGCCCCTGGTCCCCCGCGTCGAACGGCTCCACCACCAGCCGCGCCCCGCCCGCCACCGCCCGCTCGGCCCGCCGGTCCACCTCGTCGACCGCCAGGTAGTACGCGAGGTGCGCGGGCGTCCCGGGCGGATAGACCGGCGCGGACAGATCGCTCACCCCGCCGATCCGCCACCCGCCCGCCGATATCTTCACCGCCCGCCGCCAGTCCTCCTCGTCCACCGCGAACCCCCACCCCAGCACCGCCCCGAAGAACTCCCCGGCGGCGGCCGTGTCCCCGGTCTTGAGATCCAGCCAGCAGAAACCGTTCAGCGAACCGGGACGGGCGGTCATCGACACTCCTGACGAACGGAAGACGGAAGTCGGAAGAGGGAAAGCCCCAAGACTTTCGGGTACGGGCCGGCCCGGCCCGGACGTGATTCTTCAGCCGAAGGGAGATCGCGGCAACGACATTGTGGGGACGCGGTGGCCCCCCGCCCCCCGCGAAGCTCTCCCCATGAGCGGCGACAGCGGGGAGAACGGGATGAGGACGAGGCCGGCGATCGTGGAGGCGGACTGGAGCGTGGTCGGTGTCCTGGGCGCGGCCTGGGGCGCGGTGGACGACGGCGGCGACACCATCGGGACCGAGCATCTGCTCGCCGCCCTCGCCAAGGCCAGGGGCCCCGTCGGTCGAGCGCTCGGCCGGACGGGGGCGACCATGGCCGCCCAGCTGGCCGTCATCCGCGACCGCGCCTCCCGCCCCGGCTCCTGGGCCGGCACGGACGACGCCGGGGGAAGCGTTCCGTCCGTGGAGGTGCTGGGCGACGACGGCCACCGCGGCCGCCGGCTCACGGGCGCCGCGACCCGGGCGTTCCGGTCCGCGATGGAGGACGCCCGGCGCGCGGACGCGCTCAGCTGCTCGGTGGAGCATCTGCTGCGCGGGCTGCTGGCCGACGAGGACAGCCGCGCCGCCGAGGTCCTGCGGATCTGCGGTACGTCCCCCGGGGAGGTGCGGAGGCTGCTGGACGACGACACCCTCCCCCCGGCGGCCGACGGTCTCGGCCCGGAGCTGCGGCCCACCCGGGACACCCTGCTGGGCCGTCGCCCGCGCACCGGGCGCCCCTTCTGGCTGAGGGTGGTGCTGTTCCTCGCCCGGGGCGCCAACCTCGCGGCGAACCCGGTCGCCTGGGTCGCCCTGGAGACCGTCGACCAGTCCCGCAGGACCGGTCAGGAGACCGGCACCGAGCATCTGCTGCTGGCGGTCCTCGCCACCCACGAGGTGGGGCTGCGCTATCCGCACATGGCCGGCGAGGGCGCCGCCGACCCGGAGGTCCGCTCGGCGGGCGGCGCCCGGCTGGCCGCGATGGGCGCCCGCTACGCCCCGCTCCTCCGGGCCGTCGAGCGCGCCGGCACCGATCTCGGCCCGGACGACCGCCCCTTCGACGCCTATCTGGACGCCGCCGGCGGCGACGGGGGAACCGGGCCTCTGGTGGACGCCCTCCTGCGGGGCGGGACCCGGGCCCGGCGGCTCCTCGTATCGCTGGGCCTGGACCCCTCCGCGCGGCCCTGACCGGGGAATCGGGCCGCTGAGCCATCGGGCCCGCTCCACCGGCACCGGTCGACGGCGCCCACCCCACCGGCACCGGTGACCGGAGCTTCGATGCCATCAGCCCCGCCACCGGAGCCCGCGCCGGCTCGGTCCCGCTCCTCCGCCGATCGCGGCACGGCGGTCCGTGCCACGCGCCGCGCCCGGCTCCTCCGGCCGTCCTGGTCTGCCGGCGAAGGAGGAGCCCTTCGTCCCGGCCGCCCCCGGCCCCACCGTCGGAGGATTCCGGCCCACCGGCCGGGAGGTCGTTCATGGGCGCGACCCTTACCCGATTCGGTCGCCTCGGGTGGTACCGGAGCCGCCGGCCGCCGATCAGTGGAGCCGGTCGGCCCCTGAGTGCCGCTGGAGCGGAACCTCGCTGCTCGCCCTCGCTGAGTCTCCCTCTCGGAGCGCGGCGAGCCTGCGCAGGTACAACTGTCCCGCGTAGTACGACGACTCCGCCGGGGTGGCCGTGCTGGTCTCGATGATCCGCTGGGCCGCCGCCTTCAGCGCGGCGGCCCACGCGAGGGTGTGCTGCCGCGCGTCACGGCCGCACTCCTGGGGCTCCCCAGGGAGGCAGAGCGGCAAGGTGGGGCCCACCTTGTTCGCGGCGTGCCGTACATAACCGGCGAACAACTGCCACTGCTCCTCGTGCCGCTCCACCGGGTCACCATGGCCCTCAAGCCAGGCGATGAAATCGTCGCCGTGATCATCCATGAAAGTACCTCCGACTCGCTCGGCGTGGTCACCGATCGTAGTCAGCGTTCCGACTCCGGGACCGGCTCTTCGCCGTGCCTCGGACGACCATCGGAGGGCACGGCTGACAGGGCCCGCACCAAGGGAGGCACGCAGGCGGAGTGCAGGACTCCGGGCTGCTGTCCTGGGCTGCCTGGATACGGGCCCGCGCCATCGCCATCGCGCTGCCGCTCCAGATGGTGGAAAGGAGCGCCCTTCGGACGTTGCCGACCGTCATGAAGCGGGACATCACACAGGGCCAGACGTCACCGGTGGGCCCGATCGCGAGGCTGCCCCGTCCGCAGTGTCCGCACAGGTCCGCGATGGTTGGCGCCGCGCCTCGGCTCGCGCGGCCGAAGGCCCTCGCCCGGTCTCCGCCGACGTTCCCGAGACCGAGGTCCCTGAGATCCTGGCGGGCCTGCCCTGCCCGCTGGCCAGGGCCGACCTCGATGGTCGATCCTCTGACCGAAAGACCCAGCCTTTGGGCCTTCTGGATGTTGGCCCTCGTGCGCCTGTGGGAGCCCTGGCGGACCGTGACAGCATCGTGCTCGGCGGCCTGGTCCGAGTAGTACGAGGTGGCCAGGTCCACCCGCTGCGCCACGAAGGTCTCCCACAGCGAATCACTCACGTGGGTGAGGTTGCTGTAGACCTCGATCCCGGTGATGCCCCGGTGCCGGACATGGTCGATCAACTCCGCCAGGTGCGGGTAGAGACAGGGCTCGCCGCCGATGAACTGGACGTTCCCCACACCCATGTCGGCGAGCTGATCGATGGTGGACTTCCAGTCGCCGACCGTCATCGTGCCGTGGGTGCCCCTGGGGCTGGAGTCGGCGTAGCAGTGCGTGCATTCCAGATTGCAGAGGCCAGTGACTTCCAGCCAGGCGAAGCCGAGCGAAGAAGCGGGCGCGGGCGGTAAGGCGGCAGTGCTCATCAGAGCCTCCTGGTCCGAACGCGGGGCAGGTGGTGGGTGTGAGCGCCGCTGTCGAGAGGCGGCGACGAGTTCTGTCCGGGACGGTCTCAGCCGGGCGGCGGGGGCGGTGCGGACGCGGGCTTGGGGGCCGGCGGCCGTTCGTCGAGCAGCCGGGCCGAGCTGTCCCAGACATGTCCGATGGCCGAGAGGACGCAGATGGCGGCGACGACCCAGGCGCCGAAGTCGTCGGGTGGGCGGGTGATCCGCTGGGTGTGTGGGAACCAGGGCATCAGGTCCGCCTCTTCCGGGGGTGGCGGACATCGGTGGTGCCGGTGCGGGTTCCGCTCTTCTCGTCCGCCAGGGCCTGGTCGAGCCAGGCGCGGATGATGAGGGGCTCGACGAAGTCGTCGCCGAGTGGCTTGATGCGGAACATGATGGGTTCGCCATTCGTGTCTGGGTGCCCCGGCCTGCCCGGGGGCGGCAGGCCGGGGCGGGGAGGCCCGGCGTCAGGGGGGTGACGCGGGCGTGGCTCAGGGCCGACGGCCGGGCGGTACGGGGATCATCACGCCGGAGCTGCTGCCCGTGTCCAGCCACCGGGTCTCGGGCGGGGGTTGGCGGAGGGCTTCCGCGAGGCGCTCGGCGACCTCCGGCGGCAGCGGGCCGATATCGACGAACGGCCGACCGTGCCGGGTGACCACCGATCGGATCGACCGCCACACCCGCTCGGGTACCCCGGCCGCGTCGAGCGCGTCCTGGAGGGCGCGGGTCGCCGTCTCAGCGCGGTCGCGGCTGTCGCGCCAGAGCTGCATCTCCATCAGGAACGCTCCGTGCTGAAGGGCGTCGGGACGGGGCGCCGGAACTCGCACCCGGCGCGCGCGACCCGCTTGTGGCCGTCCTGGAGCAGGGCGGCGACGGCCTCCGGGTCGCACAGGCGGCCGGGGCGGGTCATGGGGACGCACCAGTGCAGTCCGGCCCCGGTGTCCTCGGCGCTGCGGTCCGGACGGGGGACGGTGACCCAGGCGCCGGTGGTGAGACAGGCGGCGAGTGGGCACGTCCAGGTCTCGGCGGTCTGCGGGGGCACGAGGGCGTAGTACCAGCGGGTGTCGCAGATGACGGGCCCCGCGAGGGCCTGCGTGAGCCCGGCGGAGACCGGGGCGTGGTCGACGGCGCCGACAGCGGCGTGGACGATGTCCCCGGGCATGCGGACGGCGTCGAAGCGCCGGCCGGTCGGGAGCATGGTGACGGGGCCGGCGCGCCAGTGCCCCCAGGCGTCCCGCGGTCTGCCCAGTGAGTCGGCGAGCCACTGGCCAACTGCCGTCTCTGTGCTGTTCTGCATGGCACTCCGTCCCGAGGGGCACTAGCGGTGATCGGCTTCCAACTCACCGTAGGGTGGGGTACATCTGGAGTAGGCACGCAGAGTGCGTGCCTTGCCCTGGGAGCCGTCGATGGAGACGGGACACATCGGTCGGCGGATCGCGTACTGGCGAGACCGCCGAGGCCTCACCCAGACCGACTTCGGCCGGCTGATGGGGCAGACAAAACGCTGGGTGCAGGACATCGAGGGCGGGAAGCGTCAGAGCGACCCGCGTCTCTCGGTCCTCGTGCGCGCGGCCGAGGTCCTGCGCATCCCCCTGGAGCAGCTCTTGTGCGACGGACCGCCCGCGCCGAAGCCGGGCACCCTCCCTCCTCCCGAGGCGCTGCGTGTCGTCGACGCGCTGTACGGGGCCGCGCCGGATGACCGGCCGGTGCAGTCATCGGGTGTGCTGCGCCGGAGGCTCGCCTACTGCTGCGAGGCCTTCCAGGCCTGCCACTACGCGGCGCTCGGACGGGATCTGCCGGACCTCGTACTGGACGCGGAGCGGGCCGCGCACTCCGCACCCGCCGGGGAGACGGCTGCCGCGCGGGCGCTGCTGTCCCGCGTGTACCAGCTGGTGACCTCGTATCTGCACAAGTACGGGCAGGCGACGGCGGTCCAGGCCGCGCCGGCCGCCGACCGGGCGCTGGCGGCGGCGGAGCGGTCGGGTGACCCAGTGCAGATAGGGGCGGCAGCCCGGCGCATCACGAAGAGCCTCGTCCACCAGCACCGTGCGCAGGCCGCCGTGGATTTCGCGACCGCGGCAGCGGGCCGGCTGGCAGCGGACCTGTCTGCCCGAGGGCCGCTGGGGCTGTCCACGCTGGGGATGCTGTATCTGTCGGCCGCGCTGGCCGCGTCGTCGCAGGAGCGGACGCCCGCCCGGGTGCGGGCCGTTTCCGATCTGGTGGACGAGGCCGGGGAGGTGGCGAACCGGCAGGGCGGAGACCGTGACGAGGACTGGACGCAGTTCGGGCCGACGAATGTGGGCCTGCACCGGGTGGACCTGCTGGTGCGCCTGGAGGACGGCTGGTCGGCGCTGGAGGCCGCCGACGAGCTCGCACCGGAGGGCATCAGCGGGCTGAGCCGCGAGCGGACGGTGGGCCTGCACCTGTCGAAGGCACGCGCCGCGCTCTTGACACGGCGGAGACAGCGGGCCGTGTCGGAGCTGCTCGCGGCCGACGGGCTCGCGCCCGAGGAAGTAGCGGGCCGGCCGGATGCTGTGAGTCTTGTGAAGGACGTGGTCCGCGCGACAGCGAACCCCAGTGAGGAGTTGCGGGCGCTGGCGGAGCGCTGTGGACTGCGCGGATGACAACGCGAGTGCTGTATCTGATTGCCTGTGCCGCGGGCCCCACCCAGTACGTCGGGACCGGTGTCCGCCGGGCTCAGGAAGCCGGCTGGGACGTGTGCCTGATCCTGACCCCGTCCGCTGCCCGGTGGTGGAACGACCGACTCGGTGAGCTGAAGGAACTGACCGGGCACCCGGTGCGATCCCAGTACAAGCTGCCCGGCGAAAGGGACGCGCTCCCGAAGGCGCACGCGATGCTGGTGGCGCCCCTGAGCTGCACGAGCCTGAACAAATGGGGGGCGGGGATCGCGGACACGCTGGCCATCGGGCTGGTGTCCGAGGGCGTCAACATGGGCGTCCCGACGGTGGCGATGCCGTACTTCAACCGGGCTCAGGGCGCGCAGCCGGCGGTGGCGCGCGGCATCGCGGACCTGCGCGCGCAGGGCGTGGTGTACCTGGACGGGGCGGAGGGGTACGAGCCGCATCCGCCGAAGCGGGGGAACCCGGAGCACTTTCCGTGGGAGCGGGCCCTGGGGGCCGTCGACGCGGCACTCCGCGAGGCAGGATAGACACCCGTCCCGGACGGACTGATCGCGCTGGAGACGGCTGGGTGGCGGGAGCGGCGGGACGACTGCTGGGCACCCGATGCGGCGATCCTGGTAAGGCTGACGCGACTACGGCGTCGAAGTCCTCCTGGACAGCCTCCCGGAGGACGCGGGCATTCGTGGTCGGTGCACGGGTTTCGGGGGCCCGGACAGAGTGGCGCAGCGGGCGCCCGCCGTGACGACGAGGCGGCCTCAGCGCTGCGGGGTGCCTTCTCCCGCGCGGCGCGCTCCTTCTTGGCGCGGGCGATCCGCCCGGCGGACACCCGCTTCCGGGCCTCCGCGCTCTCCAGCTCGTACCCGACTGGGGTCACACCGAAGTCGCGGGTCCCGCACACGTAGCCACCGCGAGGGCCCGCCAGGCCGGACTGATCGCCCCGCTGCTCCAGCGACGCACCACCACAGGTGGGGCAGTCGGCCTGAGCCATGCGACACATTCCAACCCTCCCCCCCCGACCGGGATGGTCATTCCGCAGCGGCGGCCGGCCGGGCATCGCCCCGACCCGCCACGGACCCTTCCGCTGTCCCGGCCCCGGCCCCGGCCCCGGCCTCCGGCACCCCCCGCAGCCCGAACCAGTACGTCGCGCAGAACCCGGCCGCGTACCCCGCCAGCAGCCCGCCCGCGTAGACCGCGACCGTGCGCGCGAGACCCCCGCTGCCCTGGAGCAGCGGGAAGAGCGCCCATCCCGACGGTCCGATGGCCGTCGAGCCGACCGTGGTCCCCAGCATGTGGAAGAAACCGACGAACCCGCCGCCGAAGGCCCCGCCGACACAGGCCGTGACGAACGGGCGGCCCAGCGGCAGCGAGACCCCGTAGATCAGCGGCTCGCCCACGCCCAGCAGTCCCGCCGGGAGGGCGGAGCGGATGGTGGCGCGGATGCGCGGGTCGTGCGGGAGCCGCAGATAGACCGCCATCGCGGCCCCGACCTGCCCCGCGCCCGCCATCGCCAGGATCGGCAGCAGCACCGTGGCCCCCTGCTGCTCGATCAGGGTGGCGTGGATCGGGATCAGCGCCTGGTGCAGCCCCAGCATGACCAGCGGCAGGAACAGCCCGCCGAGCACGAACCCGGCGAGCGCCCCGCCCCCGGCGAGCAGCGCCCCCGCGAAGTCGCCGATGGCGGTGGCGACCGTACCGGCGGCGAACATCAGCCCGTAGACGGTGACCAGACCGGTGATGAGCACCGTCAGCGCCGGTGTCACCAGGACATCGAGCGCCCCCGGCACCACCCGCCGGCACGCCCGCTCCACGTACACCGCGAGCACCGCCGCGCCCAGCGCGCCGAGGACACCGCCCTGCCCGGGGGAGAGCCGCTGGCCGAAGGCGTCGATCCGCTCGACCCCGGGGAAGACGATGATCGCGGCGACCGCGCCGCCCAGGATCGGGGTGCCGCCGAACTCCTTCGCCGCCAGATAGCCGACGAAGACGGGCAGCAGCGCCATGAATCCGCCGGTGAGGGCGGTGAGCGCGGTGGTGAGCCCCGGCAGCAGACCGAGGTTGACCAGCAGTCCGCCCAGTCCGGCGAGGATGCCGCAGCCGATGAGGGCGGGGATCAGCGGGACGAAGACCTGGGCGATCCGGCGCAGCAGCAGCTTGCCCGGGGTGGCGTTGCGGGCCTTCCGCGCCGCCTTGAGGGCCGCGCCCCGCTCGGCGAGCCCGGGTCCGCCGGTCCCGGGTCCGCCGGTCCCGGTCCCGGTTCCGGTCACCGGTTCCCCGCTCCCGGCCGCCATCAGCCTCTCGAACGCGGCGGTGACCCGGCTGACCGCCCCCGGGCCGAGGACGATCTGGTACGTATCGCCCTCGACCACGCCCAGGACGGCGGGGAGCGCCCGCAGTTCCGGTTCCCTCACCCGGGCGCGGTCGCGCACTCCGAGCCGCAGCCGGGTCATGCAGTGGGCGACGGAGGTGATGTTGGCCGCGCCGCCGACGAGCGGGAGGATCGCGGCGGCGACGGCCCGGTGGTCATCCGGGGGGTTCTGGTGTCTGTGAGGCATGTGGGGCTGCCTTGCTGTGCGGTGTGCTGTGTGCCGAGCGGCGGGTGCCGCGCGGTCACTCCCTGACGGCGGACCGGAGCGCGGCGCGCAGATGGCCGCCGTTCTCGGTGAGCAGACGGCCGGCGGTGGGGGCGTCGACCCGGCCGATGAGGGTGAGGATGGCGTTCTTCACCTCGCCGTCGGTGGCGGCGAGGGCGCTCTCGATCTCGGCGTCGGACGCGCCGGTCGCGAGCGAGACGATCCGGCGGGAGCGGGCCCGCAGCTTCTCGTTGGAGGCGCGGAGGTCGACCATCAGATTTCCGTAGGTCTTGCCGAGCCGGATCATGGTGATGGTGGAGATCATGTTGAGGACGAGCTTCTGGGCCGTGCCGGCCTTCAGCCGGGTGGAGCCGGTGAGCAGCTCGGGCCCGGTGACCACCTCGATGCCGTGGTCGGCCGCGGCGGCCAGCGCGCTGCCCGCGTTGCAGGAGAGCCCGATGGTGAGCGCGCCGAGCGAGCGGGCGTGGGTGACCGCGCCGACGGCGTACGGGGTGCGGCCGGAGGCGGAGATCCCCACCACGGTGTCGTCGGGGCCGATGCCCAGCCCGTCCAGATCGGCGGCGGCCAGCTCCGCGCTGTCCTCGGCGCCCTCGGCCGCGCTGAGCACGGCGCCGGGGCCGCCCGCGATCAGACCGACCACCTCACCGGGGTCGGTGCTGAAGGTCGGCGGGCACTCGCTCGCGTCCAGCACCCCCATCCGGCCGGCGGTGCCGGCGCCCGCGTAGACGAGCCGCCCGCCGCGCGCCATCCGCTCGGCGGCGGCGTCGATGGCCGAGGCGATCTCCGGCAGCCGGGCGGCGACGGCGTCCGGTACGGTCCGGTCCTCGCCGTTCATGGTCCGGGCGATGTCGAGCGTGGGCAGCCGGTCGATCTCGGCCAGCTCGGGCCGGAACGCCTCGGTGGTGAGGGAGTCGAGCTGGGCGCGGAGTTCACCGTACGCGGGTGAGGTGGAGGTCATCGAGCACGCTTTCCTTCGGTCTGTCCGTCTGTTCTGCTGCGGTCGGTCCGTGTGTGTCAGCGGCTGGTGCCGCGCGGGCTGTGGCGGTGGGCGAGGGCTTCGTACGAGGCGGAGAGAGCGGGCGCGGCCGTCTCGTAGGTCCGCTGGGCGACTCCTATGAAGAGGCAGTCCACGACGAGGAGCTGGCTGGTGCGCGACGACATGGCGGCGGGCCGCAGCTCGCTCTCGCGCGCGGTGGAGGTGGTCAGCACATGGTCGGCGTACTGGGTGACGGGGCCGTCCGGGCGGCCGGTGATGGCGACGGTCGTCGCCCCGTGCTCGAAGGCGGTGCGCAGCGGCTCGATCACATCGCCGGTGGAGCCGGAGTGGGTGATCGCGATGGCGACATCGCCGGAGCGCAGCTGCACGGCGTTGGTGACGGCGAGATGGGGATCGGTGTGGGCGTGGGCGATCAGGCCGATCCGCAGCAGCTTCTGGGCCAGGTCGAGGCCGACGAGCGAGGAGGCGCCGACCCCGTAGATGTCGATCCGGCGGGCGGTCGCGGCGGCGGTGACGGCGGCGGCGAGCTGGACGGTGTCCAGTCCGGCGGCGGTGTCGGCGAGGGTCTGCTGCTCGTCGCGGGCGAGCTTGGCGACCACCTCGGGGAGGGGGTCGTCGACGGCGATGTCGGCGGTGACGCTGGGCGCCCGGCCGGACTGCTGGTGCGCGGCGAGCCCGGCCAGCGCGAGGCGGAGATCGCGGTAGCCGGGGTAGCCCAGCAGCCGGGCCGTGCGGACCACGGTCGCCTCGCTGGTGCCGGTCAGCTCGGCGAGCCCGGTGACCGTGAGCGCGGCGCACGCCGCCGGGTTCTCGGCGACGGCCCCGGCGACCCGCTGCATGGAGCGGGTCATGGACGGGGTGAGTGTGCGGACCTTGGCGGCCAGGGCGGCCGGAGCGGGTGGCGGGGTCTCGGCGCGCACCCCGGGACTGAAAATTTCCTTCAGCGAGTCGGTCACATTTGAAAGATATTTTCACTATTTGGGTGTGGTCAACCCCTGCTGGGCGGACGGAGTGTCCGCCGTCCGGGGGACAATGGGCCCATGGACGCCTCCGACCCGCGTGAACAGGCCCTGCACACCGCCCGCGCCCTGATCTTGGCCGATCTCGCCGCCCGGGATGTGGCGGATTCCGGAGTGGTCTCCCTGGTCGAGGAGTCGGTGACACACCGCCGCTGGTGGGTCGAGCAGTGGCCGGACGGCCTGGAGTACGTCACGGGCCTGATCGCCCAGGACGTCCAGGACGCCCTGCTGGAGCGGCACGGCCGCTGGCCGCTCTGCCCGGTCTGCGACTCCGGCGATCCGCACGCCCTGGAGATCGAGCCCGAGCTGGGGGCGGACCCGCGCTGGGTCTGCCACAAGGCCGGGGTGACGGTCGCCAGGGTCGGCGAGCTGGCGTGACGGTCTATATCGACCCGCCCGCCTGGCCGGGCCACGGCCGGATGTGGTCGCACCTCGTCAGCGATGTCTCCTTCGGCGAACTCCACCGCTTCGCGGCGGGCATCGGCTGCCCGCCGCGCGCCTTCGAGCGCGACCACTACGACCTCCCCTCCGACCGCTACCGGGACGCGGTCGCGGCGGGCGCGGTGGAGGTGTCGAGCCGCGAGGTGGTGCGGCTGCTGGTCGCGGCGGGGCTGCGGCGCCCCAAGGGCCGGGCCGCCCCCTGACGGGGTCCGGGCCGCCCCGTGGGCGGCGCTATCCCTTGACGCGGGTCCCGGCACCGGCCGAGGCCACCGCCGGCGACACCATCACCGTCCGCGACCGGCCGTGCAGCCGCAGCGAGACGGCGACGAGCGCCAGCGCCACCACGGTCATCGCCGCACCGGCCCAGGCCGTCGACGCGTACCCGAGACCGGCGTCGATCACCGTGCCGCCCAGCCAGGGCCCGCCCGTGTTGCCGAGATTGAACGCGGCGGTCGTCGTGGCGCCCGCGAGCGTCGGGGCCGCGCCCGCGACATTGAACATCCGGGCGTTCAGCGCGGGAGCCGTGTAGAACGCCGAGACCCCCAGCAGGAACGAGAGCGTGACCACGGCCACCGGGCTGGAGGCGAGGAGCGCCAGCGCCGCCAGGAAGACGGTCGACGCGGTGATCCCGCTGAGCAGCACCCCGAAGAGGTGGGCGTCCGCGACCCGGCCGCCCACCGCCGTACCGATCAGCGCACCGAGCCCGAAGAGCCCGAGCACACTCGGCACCCAGCTCTCGCCGAGCCCGGCGACATCCGTGAGCAGCGGCGCGAGATACGAGAACGCGCAGAACACCCCGCCCGCGGCGAGCGCCGTGAGCCCGATCGCCAGCCACACCTGACGGTCGCCGTAGATCGACAGCTCCCGCTTCAGCCGGGGCCGCTCGGCGGGCAGCGGAATGCGCGGGATGAGGGTCACCACACCCACCAGCGCGATCGCGGACGACAGCCCCACCGCCCAGAACGCGGACCGCCACCCCAGATGGTCCCCGAGGAAGGCGCCGGCCGGCACCCCGAGCACATTGGCGATGGAGAGCCCGCCGATCATGACGGCCATCGCCCGCGCCCGCGCGTTCACCGGCACCATCGCGATGGCGACGGACGCCCCCACCGCCCAGAACCCGGCACACGCGAGCGCGCTGATCACCCGGGACGCGAAGAGGATCTCGTACGTCGGCGCCAGCGCGCCCGCGACCTGCCCGAGGCCGAAGACGGTGATGAGCGCGACGAGCGTCGTCTTGCGGGGAAGCCGGAGCGTGGCGACGGCGAGCAGCGGCGCGCCGACGACCATGCCGATCGCGAAGGCGGATATCAGCAGACCGGCCTGGGGGATGGAGACGTCCATGTCCTCGGCGATCGGCGGCAGCAGACCGGAGAGCATGAACTCGCTCGTACCGAGAGCGAAGACGGAGAGACCGAGGATGTAGACGGCGAGGGGCATGCGGGGGCGCGGCGGGGCGGAATCGGGCATGACAGGGGTAACGGGGGTGGTCGGGGCAGGCATTCCCGGGGGCGGGGGAATTCACCGGGCTGTAACCCGGGGTCTCTGCCGGCCCGGGGAAGCGCCCGGGGTCTGCGCGGGCCCGGGGAAGCCGGCCGCGTCCTGCCCGGCCCCGGGGCCCGGGCCCGTCGCCGCGCCCGTCGCCGCCGCCAAGCCCTCCCCCGACGGGGCCGCCTGCCACGGGGCGGCCTCCGGCCGCGCCGCCGTGGCCGTGCGGAGCCCCGGGTGCCCTGCGCCTGCCCGCTGCCGGTGAGCTGTGCTCCGGGCGTCCGCTCCCGTGTGCGCGGCGGTGTCAGTTCTCCGTGCGGCGGAAGGTGAGTGTCAGTCCCCGGGTGCCCTGCGCCTGCCCGCTGCCGGTGAGCTGTGCTCCGGGCGTCCGCTCCCGTGTGCGCGGCGGTGTCAGTTCTCCGTGCGGCGGAAG
>NZ_JBEOYB010000075.1:0-7130 GCF_040296845.1 Streptomyces sp. NPDC001985 | reverse complement strand
GGTGAGTGTCAGCCCCCGGGTGCCCTGCACCTGCCCGCTGCCGATGAGCTGGATGCTCCCGCTCGCCGTGACCTGGAACGACAACTGCGCCTCCGCCAGCGGCAGCGCACCCCCACGGGCCGCCACCTCCTCGAAGACCTTCTGGAGGGCGTCCACCGTGTCGGCGAGGTTCTTGCGGAGGGGCCCAAGAGGGACCGAACGCAGCACGGCGTCGTTGTCCCGGCTGAACAGGCCCATGGTGTCGCCGCCCTGAGCGGCCTCCTCCAGATCCTGGTCGGTCGCCTCGACCCAGAACGGCAGGGTCTCCATCTCCGGCACGGGTGCGCTGTCGCTCATGCCCGTCAGCCTAGATCCCCGGCTCTTCCCACAGGGTGGAAACCCGGAGAAGAGTCCCGGTGGGCGCTGCCAGGATGACGACCCATGAGTGCATATGCCAACGATCCTGCCCGCCTCGGTGAGACCCGGCTGCCCGGCGGGCGGCTGATGGGCTGGGCCGAGTGGGGACCGCGGCACGGTGTGCCCGTGCTGCTCTGCCCGGGGGCGGCCACCAGCCGCCGGCTCGGCTTCGGCCCGGAGGCCGTCGAGGCGCTCGGCGTCCGGCTGATCTCGGTGGACCGCCCGGGCCTCGGCGCCTCCACCCCCGCCCCCGGCCGCACCTTCGCCGGCTTCGCCACCGACATCCACGACTTCGCCGCCCTGCGCGGCCTGGGCCGCCCGCTCATGGTCGGCAACTCCCAGGGCGCGCCCTTCGCCCTCGCCTGCGCGGCGGCGGGGTTCGTCTCCGCGCTCGCCCTCGTCTCCGGCGCGGACGAGGTCGCGGCACCGGAGTTCGCCGCCGCGCTCCCGGCGGAGCTGCGGGAGCTGGTCCACCGGGCCGTGACCGACCCGGCCGGGGCGGAGGAGTTCTTCGCCGGGTTCGGCGCGGACGCCATGGAGAACCTGGTCCTGGGCGGCAGCCCGGAACCCGACCTCGCCGTCTTCCGGGACCCCGCCTTCGCCGCCGCCCACCGCCGCGCCCTGGCCGAGGGCTTCGCCCGGGGCCCGGCGGGCTACGCCCGCGACACCGTCCTCGCGATGGGCCGCTGGCCGTTCGCCCTCGCCGACATCACCGTCCCGGTCGACCTCTGGTACGGAGAGCTGGACACCACCCACTCACCGGACCAGGGCGCCTTCCTCACCACCCGTATCCCCGCCGCCCGCCACCGGCTCGTCCCGGGCATCGGCGGCGCCCTTCTGTGGACCCACTCCGGGCCGATCCTCACCGCACTCCTGGAGCGGGCCCCGGCCGTCCGCCCCTGACGGGGCGGCTCCGTCGAACCACCCCTCCGCCGAGTGCCGCATCCCGAGCGCGCTCGCCCGCTCGGCGGCGGCGCGGAAGGTGGTGCGGTGGCGCATGGCGACGGCGGCGATGGCACGGAGGGAGACGGGGGCGCCCGGGAGGTCGGGCAGGGGCTGCTCTCCCTTCAGGGACCGGTGGAGGACCTCCCCGGCGAGGAGGTCCCGCTGGAACTCCTCGGGGAGGGGGCCGGCGGGGAGGCCGAGTTCACGGAGGGCGGCGACGATGACCTCCGGGGGCCGGCAGGTGTGCCGGGCGGCGGCGTGGACGGTGTCCGGGGTGAGCCGGCCGCGGAGGTCGTGCCGCTCGATCAGCAGCCAGTCCGAGCGGCGGAAACCCCGCTGTCGGCGGGTCTCCCTGACCCGGTAGCCGAGGCGCCTCAGCCTCACCCCGACCCGGTCGATGTCCAGACCCGATGCCTCGCTGATCGCGTCGAGGTCCCGGACGGTGACCGGCCGGCGGTCCGGGAGCCGGCGGGACAGGCCCACCACGACGGCCCGGGACTCTCCGTCCAGCCACTCCGGCCCCGGTACCCGGCTCGGGACCGCGAGACCGAGTTGGACGGCCCGGGCGGCGACCTCTTCGGGGAGCACTCCGAGGTCGGCCGCGACGGTGACCAGTTCGGCGCGGGTGACCTCTCCGCCCCGCGCTCCGTGCCGTGCCAGTCGCGTCACCAGCTCGGTGTTCCGCTCCATGAGCCGACGGGTCTCGCTCTCCCCCGGAGCCGAGAGTCCGAGGAGCGCGGCGCTCCGCAGAACCACGCCGACCGGCCGGCGGACGCGGGCCGCCAGGATCATGGCCTCACCGGGGGACAGCCGCTGGTCCTCGGCAGGGCGGGACCGCAACTCGGGCAGGAGCAGCAGAACATCCTCATCGACCTCCGGCGGATAGTCGGAACCGTCCACCGGATAACCCAGTTCACCGAGCCTCCGGGCCGTCGCGCGCGGACTTCCGCCGAACCGGGCGCGCTGGAAGACCTGGAGTCTGGAGACCGGATGTCCCGGGGGCGGCAGGCGGCCATGGCCGGGTCCCAGCAAGGGATTGTCGGACGGCAGCGCGCCGCGCGCCGCCCCCAGGCCGGGTACGCGGTATCCGAGCGCCGCCAGTCGATCGGCCGTCTCACCGGCCGATCGCTTGGTGGTGGCCATGAGGTGGAACACGGCTCCCGCGTCCACCTCGCGCTCATAACGCCAGGGAAACAGCGTGGCGAGGACGGACCAGCCGGTGGCGGTGAGTGCCGGTGAGGGCTGATGGGCGAGATACGGCGAGAGGATCTCCGAACCCGGAGGCCCCTGGGTCAGACAGCTCCGCCAGCGTCCGGGGCCGTTCGGGGAATCGCTGAGGAGGTGCAGGTCCGAGGGGAGTGCCGGCAGCGGCGGGTGTCCGTCCGGCGGAGCTGCCGGGGCCAGATCGCCCCGCGCGGAGTGCAGAGCGAGCAGCCGCCACCGGAGGATCTTCTCCGGAAGCGCACGGACCAGCTCGGAGTGGTGGTCCCGGAAGGGGGTGTCCGGGTGGTCGTAGTCGCCGGTGAGCAACGGCACGAGCAGCAGATCCGGTTCGAAGAAGCCCGTTGTGCGGTAGCTCAGCGGGAAGCCGTCCCACGGACGGTCCCTCTTCCGCAGCTCCTCGACGACCAGGTCGGCGAGATCGGGCGAGTGCCGCGCGAGGTCGGCGATCCATGTCCGGGTCACCAGGGACGGGTGTGAGTCCACCAGCCCGGCCACGGTGGAGCGGAACAGACCGTGGACATGGGTCTCGTCGTAGGAGCGCAGCCGGGTCCGGTCGACGGTCAGCTCCGGACGGTGCGCCCCCTGGAGGTTGACGACGAGACCGTGGGGGATTCTCACGTTCCAGAAGCGGTCGGTGTTCACGGAGAGGCCATCGCCGAGCAACTGGCCCGGACCGGGGTGCCACCAGAGATCGGGATGGCCCGACGGCCGGGAATCCCCTCTGACCACCTGGGACATGGCGAGGGCCTCGACCGTGCCGTGCGGCAGGAGCCGGCCGGGCTCCCAGACGCGATCATCCCGGCCGTCCCGGGCCCGGGTGCGGTACTGCGCCACCGCCAGGACCCCCAGGAGATGGTCCACGACCGATGTCCGGTCGGCGGTCCGCCTCAGATGCAGCCGCACCCTCGTCCCCGCCTCGCGCCCCTCCCCCAGATCCTCCACCCGGAACAGATTCCCGGGCCCGGCGATCGTCACCCGCAGCGTCCGCCCCGGCGACCCGTCCCTCCCCATCCGGCAGGTCTCCACGGTGATCTCGTCCGCCAGCATGAAGTAGCTGAGCACCCCGATCCCGAACCTGCTGTTCGGGTACAGCTCCACCGGGGGGTCCAGCCGGGCCCACTCCGCCGCCTCCCGCACGAACTCCGGGAGGTCGGTGAAGCGCGTGCCGGCCTGGGCGAAGGTGCTCGCGAGTTCCCGGACCCCCATGCCGACGCCGTTGTCGGCACAGTCGAGATAGGCGCGGCCCTGCTCGTCCTCGCCCTCGGTGAAGTCGATCATCCCGGTCCACTCGACGGTCCGGCCGGTGGTCCGGCGCAGCCATTCGGTGCGGGCCTCGCGGTAGCGGCAGGCGTCCAGGGCGTTCTGGTACAGCTCGCGGACGGCGAGACCGGCATCGCCGTACAGCTCCTTTCCCATGAGGAGCCGCTGCACCCGGTCCTCGGCCAGATGGAAGCGGATGCCCGAGGAGAGTCCGTCGGGTGCGGCCCAGCTCTGGCGCACCCCGTCGGCGTTGGCGTGGGCGGGGAGGGTCGCCAGCGGGTCCGCGGGGCTGCCGGGGCGGGCGGCGAGCACATTGAGGTCGCGCAGCAGGGCGTCCACGCGGCCGGTGTGCTCCTGGAGGGCGAGTTCCACCGCCGGGTGCCGGCAGACGGCGTGCAGCGAACGGCCGCTGCCGGAGACCGTCCACTGCGCCGCGCGGAGGGTTTCGCGCAGTGCGCCGAGGTCGACGCTGTCGGAGATGCCGAGGTGCTCGGCGACCACGGCGGGCAGATCGGCGGGGTCGAGCGCGAGGGCGTGCGCGGCCTTCAGCAGACAGGCCACGAGCGTCTCGCGCAGGGGGTGTTCGTGGATGGTGGCCGCCGCGATCACCTCGCTGTCCGCGAGGGTGCCGGGGCGCGGTGCGGAGAAGGGGGCCGTGCGCCGGTCCTGGACGAAGCGCAGCAGCCGTTCCCGGCCGAGGACCCGCTCCACGACGGGGTCGGCGCCGGGCACCGCGCCGAGGCACTCGCCGAGGACGCCGGGGGCGTAGGCAGCCGGCTGCTGGGGCAGCCAGCGGTGGAAGACCCACCACAGGACGGGCCGGGCCCGTTCCGCGTCCGGCCGGCGGCCGTCGGAGAGCCGGCGCTCCAGCCGTGGGTACTGCCGCAGGAACTCCCGGAACCCGCCGTCCTCGCCCGGGGCCGCGTTCAGCACCCCCACCCGGCGGGCCGCCTCCCGCGTCCAGAACGCCGTATCGAGGAAGGGCAGCAGAGCGAGCAGCGCCGCCTCGCCCGGGGAGAGGACCGTGCCCCTGACCATCCTGCCGATGAGGAAGCCGAGCCGTTCGCTGACGCGCCCGGCCACGTCGGGGTCGTGCCAGGGGTCGTCCCCGAGGCCGCTCGCGCGGGTGTTCCCGTACTGTCCGGCGAGGTGTTCGGCCAGCGCGGTGCAGGCGGTGCGCAGGGCTTCGGTGGTCGGGGCGAGTTCGGGGTCGGTGCGCTCCCAGGCGGGGTGGCGGGCGACCGCGCGCTTCCAGGGGTGCTCGTTCGGGGCGCGTACCGGTCCCGGCAGGACGGTGAACTCCCGCTCGGGGATGTCGGCGACGATCCGGATCCGCTGGAGCGGCCGGGTCTTGCCGTATCCGGTGTGGAGCAGGCGGACCCGCTCCTGGACGGCCTCGCCGAACGCCTCCAGGTCGAGCGCGTGCGGGTGGGAGGCGACGACATCGCACACGGCGCGGGAGAAGAGGCTGAACGACTCGCCGGGGGCCGTGCCGCAGTCGCCGCCCTCCCGGACGGTGTCCGACGGGCGCACATACAGCGCCACCTGCGCCGGTGAGCAGGCGTAGACATAGGCGACCTTGCGCCGCAGCGCGGCGGCGATCTTGCGGCGGCTCCAGCCCCGCGGGGCGCCGCCCGGTGCCATGGAGTCGCGCTCCAGGCCCTCCCGGCAGGCGTCGATCAGAAAGACGATCCGCGCGGCCTCGCAGCTCTCCAGCTCCCTGCCCCAGCCGATCTTCACACAGCTGTCGGAGAACGGGCTGATCTCGTAGCTGGCGTCCTCCGGGATGAGGTAGTCGTCGCCCTCGAAGTGCTGGCCGTGCCCGCTGAGCACGATGAGGAGGGTGTCGGCGGGCCCGGCGTCGCGGAGGAAGCGGGCTATCTGCCCGTCGACGACGTTGCGGGTGACTCCCCGCCGGGGCTCGGCGACCTCCGCCGAGTCGAAGCCGCGCTCGGTGAGGGCGGCGGCGAGCCGCTGGAGGTCGTCCTTGACGAAGGGGAGCGACGGAATGGGGTCGTCGTAGTCGCCGGCCCCGATGAGGAGGGCCCTCTGCCGTGCCATGAGCCCCCGGTCCCGGTCGGTACGGCCATCCGGTGCCGGCTGTCCGGCGCCGGCCCTCTGGTGTCCGCCGATTTTAGGCGAGGAGGGCCAGCTCCGTCGCCAGGTTGTGGCGGGCCGGGGCCTCCCAGAGCCGGGTGCCGTGCGGGGTGTGGAAGAGCCTCGGCAGGGCGAGGAGATGGCCGAGGACGGCGGCGCGGCCGGCGCGGAAGGCGTCGTCGGGGACGAAGGCGTACTCCTCGCGGACGGCGGCGGCGTACGCGGCGTAGGCGTCCGGGCCGGAGGCCAGGATCGCGAGGTCGGCGTCGCAGAGGACGGCGCCGTTGGTGTCGGTGTCCCCGGGGGCGTGGGTGACCGTGAGGCGGACCAGGCGGGCGACCTCCCGCGTACCGGACGGGGAGAGACCCGCCTCGGGGAGGGCGCGCTCGGCGAGGCGGGCCGAGCGCTCCTCGTTCTCGGAGCGGTCGGGGAGGTAGACCGCGTCGTGGAACCAGGCCGCGAGGCGTACGAGCGCGGGGTCGGCGGCGTGGTCCGCGAGGGTGTCGATGTGGTCGAGCACGGCGGTGAGGTGGGCCGTGGTGTGGTAGCGGCGCTGGGGCTCGGCCCAGCGGGCGAGCAGCTCATCGGCGTACGGGAGCGGGTCCGGGGCGCCGGAGCCGGCGGGGCGGGCGGCGCGGAGCGTCTGCGACCAGCGGGTGCGGAGGTCGGGGCGGTCGGGGCTCATACGCCGACTCTAGGGCGGCCCCGGGCCGCTCCGGAGGGGTCCGCGCGGGTCTCCGTCTGCACAAAAGCAGCTTATGGGGTCACACTGGGATCAAAGCACCGTGTGCCATCCCGGTTCCCTGGAGGCAGACACCATGATCACCGTCATCATCGTCATCGGCGTCGTTCTGGTCGCCCTGCTGACCAGCACCATCTGGTGGGACGCGATCCGGCGGGAGAAGTTCGTCCCCCCGACCGCCGAGGAACAGCCGCACAAGCCCGATCACCGGGAGCACATCGAGGAAGTACGGGAGGAGGACGCCGACACCTTCCCGCACGAGGGTGAGGACCGGCTCCTCCCGTACAACATGAAGACCCACAGCAGCCACAGCACCGGCAAGGGCCGGGAGGCGCGCCCGGACCACGGGCCGAATGTCGGCGGCGGGGCCTTCGGCAGCGGCGGCTACGGCTGACCGCGCCGCCCCGAGCACCCCTCCGGGACAAGGACGGGGAGGCGGGGCCGGGCGCTGACGCGCCCGGCCCCG
>NZ_JBEOYB010000074.1:0-35873 GCF_040296845.1 Streptomyces sp. NPDC001985 | reverse complement strand
ATCTGGCGTTGACTTTTGGCACGCTGTTGAGTTCTCAAGGAACGGACGCTTCCTTCAGACCCTTTTCACCAGGTCCTCCGGGCTTTCCCTTCGGTGTGGTCAAACCGTATCAGGCTTTTCGTGTCCCTCTGACCACCGTTCCGCGGACATGCGGAAGCATCGATCAGTGAGTATCCGGACTTGATGCACCGCTGCCGACCCCCGACTTGATGTCGTGTTGGCGTCAGGCAGGAGTACGACAATACCCGCCACCCAGATGCGAGGCAAATCGCTGTCGGGGCCGCTCCGCCGGGCGGTCAACCGACAGCATTCGGGCGGAACCGGGACTTCATATGACTTACGCTGCTCAACAGTGCGCCGTCCCGGACAGGCAGTGACGGCGTGGTACCGACTCTCCGCCCCTCTGGGAGGCTCCATGACCACCGTGACGTCACCTCTTGCCGGACGCGCCATCGGACTGACGGCGGTGCCGGACCCGGTGTTCTCCGGTGCGATGGTCGGGCCGGGTACCGCCATCGACCCCGTGCGCGAGCCCTCGGAGGCCCTGGCCCCCGTCGACGGGGTCATCGTCTCGCTCCACCCGCACGCGTATGTCGTGGTCGACAGCGAGGGGCACGGAGTCCTGACCCACCTGGGGATCGACACCGTGCAGCTCAATGGCGAGGGCTTCGAGCTGCTGGTCAACAAGGGCGACACGGTCACGCGCGGCCAGGCCGTGGTCCGCTGGAACCCGTCCGCCGTGGAAGAGGCGGGGAAGTCCCCCATCTGTCCGGTGGTGGCGCTGGAGGCCACGGCCGACGCTCTCGGGGAGGTCCGGGAGGACGGAGATCTGAAGGCCGGGGACACGCTCTTCACCTGGCAGTGATGCCGGACCGGGCAACGGGCAGTAGGACATCCAGCGCGGCGGCACCTCCCGCCGCTCGATCGGAGACGGGTGAGATGGAGACAACGCTGCGAGGCGTCGGTGTGAGCCATGGCGTGGCCATCGGCGAGGTCCGGCACATGGGGACGGCCGTCCTCGAACCGCCGGCGAAGCAGATCCCGGCGCAGGACGCGGAACGGGAGCAGGCGCGCGCGCACAAGGCCGTGGAAGCGGTGGCCGCCGATCTGATCGCCCGCGGCAATCTGGCCGGTGGCGAGGCGCAGGCCGTGCTCGAAGCGCAGGCCATGATGGCCCAGGACCCGGAGCTGATGGCCGATGTGGAGCGGCGGATCGCCGTCGGCAGCTCCGCCGAGCGTGCGGTGTACGACGCCTTCGCCTCGTATCGGGCGCTGCTGGCGGGTGCCGGTGAGTATCTGGCCGGGCGGGTCGCGGATCTGGACGATGTGCGGAACCGGATCGTGGCGCGGCTGCTGGGTGTGCCGATGCCGGGGGTGCCGGACAGCGATGAGCCGTATGTGCTGATCGCCCGGGACCTGGCGCCCGCGGACACGGCGCTGCTCGACCCCGCGCTGGTCCTGGGGTTCGTGACCGAGGAGGGCGGGCCGACGAGTCACAGCGCGATCCTCGCGCGGGCGCTCGGGGTGCCCGCCGTGGTGGCGCTGGCGGGGGCTGGTGAGCTGGCCGAGGGCACGCTGATCGCGGTCGACGGCAGCACCGGTGAGATTTTCGTGGAGCCCAGCGCGGAGAAGCGGTCCGAGCTGGAGCGGGCCGCCGCCGCGCGGAAGGCCGCGCTGGCCGGTTCCCGTGGGCCGGGGGCGACTTCGGACGGGCACAAGGTGCCTCTGCTGGCCAACGTCGGCGGCCCCGCGGATGTGCCGGCCGCGGTGGAGGCCGGGGCCGAGGGGGTCGGTCTCTTCCGTACGGAGTTCCTCTTCCTGGACGACAGCGAGCGGGCGCCGTCGGAGGAGAAGCAGGTCGAGGCGTACCGCCAGGTGCTCGCGGCGTTCCCGGAGGGCCGGGTGGTCGTGCGGGTGCTGGACGCGGGCGCGGACAAGCCGCTCGACTTCCTCACTCCGGCCGATGAGCCCAACCCGGCGCTGGGAGTGCGCGGGCTGCGGAGTCTGCTGGATCATCCGGATGTGCTGCGGACGCAGCTGACGGCGCTGGCGCGGGCCGCCGCGGGTCTGCCGGTGTATCTGGAGGTCATGGCGCCGATGGTGGCGGACCGTACGGACGCCAGGGCGTTCGCGGACGCGTGTCGTGAGGCGGGGCTCCAGGCCAAGTTCGGCGCGATGGTGGAGATCCCGTCCGCCGCGCTGCGGGCGCGTTCGATTCTTCAGGAGGTCGAGTTCCTCTCGCTCGGCACCAATGATCTGGCGCAGTACGCGTTCGCCGCCGACCGGCAGGTGGGTGCGGTGTCGCGGTTGCAGGACCCCTGGCAGCCGGCGCTGCTGGATCTGGTGGCGATGTCGGCCGAGGCCGCGAAGGCCGAGGGCAAGAGCTGTGGTGTCTGCGGTGAGGCCGCCTCCGATCCGCTGCTGGCGTGTGTGCTGACCGGTCTGGGGGTGACCTCGCTGTCCATGGGTGCGGCGTCGATTCCCTATGTGCGGGCGACGCTGGCGAAGTACACGCTGGCGCAGTGCGAGCGGGCGGCTGCCGCCGCGCGGGCCGTCGACACCGCCGAGGAGGCACGGGTGGCCGCTCGGGCGGTGCTGTCGGGCGAGTAGCGCCTGTCCGGGTCACCGGGCTGGTCAGGGGGAGGGCCTCGCTGCGGCGGTGCCCTCCCCTTCCGTATCGGTGGCGGGTCCGGTCAGTGGTGGGGCTGCGGCGGGTCGGCGGCGATGTCGAAGCCCGCGCGGTACTCCACGCCGGGTTCGGGGGAGAGCGGTTCGCCGGTGGCGGCGTCGGTGCAGTAGGCGCTGAACACTTCGCCCTCGGTGAGGGGGAGGAGGCTGCCCTGGTTCAGGCGCCAGCCGTGGAGGCGGTCGGGTGTGCCGGGGGTGGTGGTGCGCAGTACCACTCCCCCGGGGTTGCCGAGGGCGATGGCGGTGGCCAGCACGGTGACGAATTCGGCGGCCTCGGTGGCGTCCATGTGGGCGGTGGGTGTGGTGTCCCCGTCGGCGTGCAGGACGGCGAGGAGTTGCTCCTCGGGTGCGGGGGCGCTGCACACCAGGTGGTGCCGGCCCGGGCCGGCGGCTTCGAGGAGGCGCATCAGGAGGTGGGAGGCCCGGTCGAAGGCGGCTCGGCCGATGTCCTGGCCGCAGTCGGCGCACTCCCCGATGTCGGCGAGGAGCGCGGAGGCGTACTCCCAGGTGGCGCGGCGGACGGCGTGGCCGATGAGCTGGGGCAGCAGGGTGTGGAGGGGTTCTCCTCCGTAGGGGAGGGTGCTGCCGCGCTCGGCGATTCCGGCGGTGTATCTGCTGCGGCTGACAGGGGTGTCGGGGTCAAGGCCGTGCGCGGCGCAGTAGGCGGCGAAGTCCTCGGGGTCGAAGAGGGCGATGGTGGTGTGCAGGTGGGTGGCGGCGAGGGAGGTGAGGAGGGCCTCGATCTCGCGGAGGTAGGCCGGGTGGTCGTCGAAGGTGAAGGTGCGGTAGCGGCGCATGGCGGCGAAGTCGGTGGCGTCCGCGACGACGCCGATGGTGGGCACGGCTTCGCGCCGGAGGGTGGTGCGCACCGGTGTGCGGTTTCCGGGGCCGTTGCCGGTGCGCCGGGGGCCGCCGCGACCGCGCTGTCCGGATCGGCGGGTGCGGCGGGCCGGGGGCGTGGCCGATGCCCGGCCGGCCGGGGTGCCGGATCGGCGGGTGGGTGGTGTGGGTCCGGGGCTTTCGGTGGGCTCGCCCGGCGCCGGGCCGGGCGTCGGATTGGGCATCGGACCGGGCGTCTCGTCGGGCGTCTCGTCGAAGGGTGGTCCGGCGTGTGTCATGTCTCCCCCATGCGGTCCCGTCGACATGCGGTCTGTCGACTACTGACTACTCACCGTAGCGATGGGGTCTGACAATCCGGCCGGGTCTCAGTGTCCGCGGGTGCGGGCCAGCTCCTCGTAGAAGGCGAGGAGGCCGGGGTCGTCGACGGAGCCGGGGTTGACCGTCCGGGTGAGGGGGGCGCCCTGGAGCAGGCGTTTCACCGGTACTTCGAGGCGTTTGCCGGTGAGGGTGTGGGGGACGGCGGGGATGTCGATGATGTCGTCGGGGACATGGCGCGGGGAGAGCTGTTCGCGGATCGTGCGCTTGATCCGGTCGCGCAGCCCGTCGTCGAGGGACGCGCCGGGGGCGAGGTGGACGAACAGGGGCATCCAGTAGCCGCCGTCCGGTTCCTCCAGGCCGATGACGAGGGATTCGCGGATTTCGGGGAGCCGTTCGACGGCTTCGTAGATGTCCGCCGAGCCCATGCGGACGCCCTGGCGGTTCAGGGTGGAGTCGGAGCGGCCGTGGATGACGACGGAGCCCCGGTCGGTGATGGTGATCCAGTCCCCGTGGCGCCAGACGCCGGGGAACATCTCGAAGTAGCTCTCGCGGTAGCGGCTGCCGTCGGGGTCGTTCCAGAACCGGATCGGCATGGAGGGCATGGGGGTGGTGACGACGAGTTCGCCGACCTCGCCGATGAGGGGCTTGCCGTGGGGGTCCCAGGACTGGAGGCCGGTGCCGAGGCAGGCGACCTGGAGTTCGCCGACGCGGACCGGGAGGGTGGGTACCGCTCCGGCGAAGCAGCTGCACACGTCCGTACCGCCGCTCACGGAGGCGATCCACAGGTCGGCGCCGGTGTCGGCGAATTCGTCGTGGAGCCAGCGGAAGCCGTCGGGCGGCAGGGGCGATCCGGTGGTGGCGACGCATCCGATGCGGGAGAGGTCCAGGTCGCGCGCGGGGTGGACGCCGGCTTTGCGGCAGGCCATGACGTACGCGGCGGAGGTGCCGAAGAAGGTCGCCCCGGTGCGTTCGGCGACGGTCCACTGGGCGTCGGTGCCGGGGTGGCCGGGGCTGCCGTCGTAGAGGACGACGGTGGTGCCGGTGAGCAGGCCGGAGACGAGGAAGTTCCACATCATCCAGCCGGTGGAGGTGTACCAGAAGAACCGGTCCCCGGGGCCGAGGTCGCAGTGGAGGGAGAGCTGTTTGAGGTGCTCCAGCAGAATGCCGCCCTGGGACTGGACGATGGCCTTGGGGAGGCCGGTGGTGCCGGAGGAGTACAGGACCCAGAGGGGGTGGTCGAAGGGGACCTGCTCGAAGACGGGTTCGGCGGTGCCCGCGGTGAGGGCGGCCCAGTCGAGTGCGCCGTCGGGGGCCGGGGTGCCGAGCAAGGGGATGTGGACCGTCGCGCGGAGGGTGGGCAGTTCGGCGCGGAGTTCGGCGACGGTGTCGGCGCGGTGGTGCTCCTTGCCGCCGTAGCGGTAGCCGTCGACGGCGAAGAGGACGACCGGTTCGACCTGCTGGAAGCGGTCGAGGACGCTGCGGGCGCCGAAGTCGGGGGCACAGGAGGTCCAGACCGCGCCGACGGCGGCGGTGGCGAGGAGGGCGGTGACGGCCTGGGGGATGTTGGGGAGGTAGCCGCTGACGCGGTCGCCGGGGCGTACGCCGAGGGCGCGCAGCTCGGCGGCGAGCGCGCCGACCTGGCGCCGGAGTTCGGACCAGCTCACGGGAGCCGGCTCGTGCGTTTCGTCCGCGTGGAGGAGCGCGGGTTCGTCGGGGCGTTCCCCGGCGGCTCTGAGGGCGTGTTCGGCGTAGTTGAGGGTGGCGCCGGGGAACCACCGGGCGCCGGGCATGGCGGGGTCGGCGAGTACGGACTCGTACGGCGTGCCGAAGCGGACGCCGGACCAGTCGGCGACCGCGCGCCAGAAGTCCGGGAGCCGCTCGGTGGACCAGCGGTGCAGGGCCGGGTAGCCGCCGTCGGCGGGGGCTCCGTGGTGTCGGGCGGCCCAGGCCTGGAAGCGGGTGACGCGCGCGGCGGCGATCCGGTCGGGTCCGGGCTGCCACAGGGGCGCTGGGTTCGCTGCTGGGGTCATGGGGCGGCTCCCGGGTGGCTCTGGGTGCTTGCGGCTCTGCCTGGTCGGTGCGGTGCCGGCGCGGGGTCCCGCGGGGTCCGCGCTGCTGTCAGGGACGATGCCATGTGATCGTCCTTCGCACCAGGGTTCCTCTCCCCGGTGGAGATGCCCGTCGACACGGCCGAATGTCGCCCCAACCCGGGTGAACAGGAGCTGAACGGAGCGGCCCCGGCGGGGCCCGGGTGGCAGGCTGAACTGCATGGACGGTCGGGGACTGGCGGGCTCGGTGCGGACTCTCGCGGTGTGGCGGACGCTGCGCGCGGCACGGCTCGCGTGGCGGCGGCGGAGAATCGACGCCCGGGGGCTGCCCGCCGGAGGTCCGGAGCGGGCGCGGGTGCCGGGGGCGGTGACCGGTGCCGAGCCGCTGCCGGGGGGCGGGGTCGTCCGGTTCGCCCGGTCGGAGCTGCGCGTCTGTGTGGTGGCGGGTGGCGCGGTGTTCTGGGGTTGGGACGGTGCGGGGCCGGAGCCGTCGTACGCGCTGGCGGGGGCTCCGCCGGCGCCGGACGCGCGGGCCTCGCTGGAGCCGGACAAGGACGGCGGCTGGCGGGTGGTGTCGGAGCGGGTGACGGTGGAGGTCTCGCGTCACGGCGCGGTGGCGGTCCGGACGCCCGGTGGGGTGGTACTGCGGCGGGAGCTGCCGCCGCGCTGGTGGGAGCCGGTGCGCGGGGGTGGTCCCGCGCGGTGGGCGCAGCGGTCGGAGGTGGCGGCCGATGCGCGGTTCTTCGGTCTGGGCGGCCGGGCCTCGGGTCCTCGGCTGCGGAATGGGACGTACCGGCTGTGGAACACCGATCCCCAGGGGTCGTTCGGGCCGGGGGACGATCCGCTCTCGATCACCATGCCGGTGCAGTTGGTGGTCGCCGACGCGGGCACGCATCTGGTTTTTCTGGACAATTCCTGGGAAGGGCGGGTGATCCTGCGCGAAGGTGAGGAGGGGGCGGGTTCCGGTCATGACCGGCCGGGGACGTCCGAGGTGCGGATGGTGGGGGGTCCGCTGCGCTGCTGGGTGATCGTGGGCAAGCCGGCCCGGGTGCTGGCGCGCTGGTCGCGGCTGACGGGCGCGCCGGCGGTGCCGCCGTCGTGGGCGCTGGGGCCGCAGCACGCCCGCTGGGGTTTCGGCGGCGAGGAGGCGGTGCGGCGGATCGCCGGGGGGTATCTGGAGCGGGATCTTCCGCTCTCTGCGGTCCATCTGGACATCGATCACCTCGACGGGCACCGGGTGTTCACCGTCGACCGTGAGCGTTTTCCGGCGCTGCCGGCCCTGGCGGAGGAGCTGCGCGCGGCGGGGGTGCGGCTGGTCTCCATCGTGGACCCGGCGGTGCGGGCGGAGCCGGGGAGCGCGGTGTACGACAGCGGGGTGGCGGCCGGGGCCTTCGTCCGGGACGGGCGCGGCCGTGAGGTGCGGGGGATGGTCTGGCCCGGTGAGTGCGCCTATCCGGATTTCACCGATCCGGGTGCGCGGGACTGGTGGGGCGGGCTCTACCGGGAGCGGCTCGCGCAGGGCTTCTCGGGGGTGTGGCACGACATGAACGAGCCGGTGTCCTTCGCGCCCTTCGGCGACCGGACGCTGCCGCGCTCGGCCCGGCACGCCCTGGAGGGCCGCGGGGGTGATCATCGCGAGGCCCACAATGTGTACGCGCTGACGATGGCGCGGGCCGGTTACGAGGGGCTGCGGCGGCTGCGCCCGGCGGAGCGGCCCTTTCTCTTCTCCCGCTCGGGGTGGGCGGGGATGCAGCGGTACGGAGGGACCTGGTCCGGTGATGTCTCCAGCGGCTGGCCGGGGTTGCGGGCCTCGCTCTCGCTGGTGCTGGGGCTCGGTCTGTGCGGGGTGCCGTACTCGGGGCCGGATGTCGGCGGTTTCGATGGTTCCCCTTCGCCCGAGCTGTATCTGCGCTGGTTCCAGCTGGCGGCGTATCTGCCGCTGTTCCGCACGCACGCGGCGATCGGCGCGGGGCGCCGGGAGCCCTGGGAGTTCGGTCCCGCGGTGCTGGAGCACGCGCGGGCGGCGCTGCTGGAGCGGGAGCGGTTGCGCCCGTACTTCGTCACGCTCGCCCATCTGGCGGGGCTGACGGGGGCGCCGTATGTGCGTCCGCTGTGGTGGGGGGCGCCGGAGGACCGGCTGTTGCGGGAGTGCGAGGACGCGTTCCTGCTGGGAGACGCGCTGCTGGTGGCGCCGGTGCTGGCGCGGGGCGCGGTGCGGCGGCCGGTGCCGCTGCCGAAGGGGCGCTGGTACGACACGGTGACGGGCCGGGCGTACGACGGGCCGGGGCAGGTGGTGCTGGACGCCCCGCTGTCGCGGGTGCCGGTGCTGGCGCGGGCGGGTTCGGTGGTTCCGGTGCGCGGGGCGGACGGCGGCCTGGAGCTGGAGGCGTGGGCTCCGGTCGGGGGGCGCAGGGGCGGCGGGCTGGTGGTCGCGGACACCGGGGACGGGTGGGAGCGGGCGGAGGTGGAGCGGTTCGCGAGCCGGCTGGTGGACGGGCGGGTGAAGGTGCGGCAGGTCAGGAGCGATGGGTCGGGTCCGCCCCGGTGGCGGGTGCGGGTGCGGGGGCTGGGCGCGGAGCCGGCGGGGTAGCCGGGAGGTGCTCCGGGTGCGGTCGGGCGTGCCCGGGAGAGGAGGCTCCGGGTCCGGTCGGGCGTGCCGGGAGAGGGGCCTCGGGCGCGGTCAGCCGTAGCGGTGCAGAAACCATCTCCGTACCGCTGTGGTGTGCAGGGGGAAGGCAAGTTCGCCGGGGGTGCGCAGCAGATGCCAGCCGGAGGTCTCGGCGGTGGGGGCGGAGGGCGGCAGTGCGGTGGCGGGGCGTTCGGGGAGCAGGCCGAAGAGGAGGAGATGGCCTGTGGGGGCGCTGAGGGCGTCCGCGAGCCGGACATCGGATGCCGGGGCCTCGATGCCGGTCTCCTCGTGGAGTTCGCGGACGACGGCCTGCTGCCAGCTCTCCCCGGAGTCGATGAAGCCGCCGGGCAGGGCGGTGCCGCCGAGCCGGGGTTCGATGGTGCGGGTGATGACGACGAGGCCGGAGCCGTCCGCGTCGCGGGTGGGCTGGAGCGCCACGGCGACCGGGAGCGGGTTGCGGTAGGCGGTGGCGCCGCAGCCGGGGCAGGTGCGGGGCCAGTCGGTGGGGGCGGAGCCGTAGGGCGTTCCGCAGTTGCCGCAGAAGGAGTTCTCGGGCACGCGCGGACTGTATCGGACTCCCCGTCGCGGGTGCGCTTCTTCCGGACGGCGGGAGCCCTCCCCCGCTGTTCCGGTCTCGCCGGGGGCGGGACCCGCTGTTCCGGTCTCGCCGGGGGCGGGGCGGCCGTGGCACACTTCTGACGCATCGTCAGTTCATCGGGCGGGGGCACTCCGCCGGATCGCCGCGCAGGGAGGATCTGTGACCCGCACACCCGTCGTGGCCGGATGGTTCACCCAGGACGGCGGCGAGGAGGACTTCCGGCTGCTGGGCGCCCGCTGCGCGGTCTGCTCGGCGGTCTCCTTCCCGCCGGGGGACGACTTCTGCCGCGATCCCGCCTGCCCGGGGGATGAGCCGGTCGAGGTGCCGCTCTCGAAGCGGGGCAGGGTGTGGTCGTACACCGATGGGCGCCACCGCCCGCCCGCGCCCTATGTCTCGGACCCGGACGCGCCCTGGGAGCCGTACACCCTGGTCGCCGTGGAGCTGGCGGCCGAGCGCATGGTGGTGCTGGGGCAGGCGGTGCCGGGGGTGACACCGGCGGATCTCGCGGTCGGGATGGAGGTCGAGGTCGTGCCCGGGGTGCTGAGCGGGGGCGGGGGTACGGCCCGGGCCACCTGGCACTGGCGACCGGTGGAGGTGATCCGGTGACCGGTGGGGCCGGCGGGGCCGGTGACATCGCGGTTCTCGGGGCCGGAATGCACCCCTGGGGCAAGTGGGGTCACAGCTTTGTCCGGTACGGCACTGTCGCGGCGCGGGCGGCCCTCGCCGACGCCGGGCTGGACTGGCGGCGGGTGGACTCGGTGGTCGGCGCGGACACCGTGCGCGGCGGGTACCCCGGCCATGTGGCGGGGGCGACGTTCGCCCGGGCCCTCGGCTGGCAGGGCGCGCGGATCACCAGTGTGTACGCCGCCTGCGCCTCGGGCGCGCAGGCGATCGGCGTCGCCCGCGCGCAGATTCTCTCCGGTATCGCCGATGTGGTGCTGGTGGTGGGCGCGGACGCGGCGCCGAAAGGATTCTTCGCACCGGCGGGCGGTGAACGGCCCGATGATCCGGACTGGCTGCGCTTCCGGGTGCTGGGGGCGACCAACCCCGCCTATTTCGGGCTCTGGGCACGCCGCCGGATGGCGCTGCACGGCGACACCCCGGACGACTTCGCCCTGGTCAAGGTGAAGAACGCGGCGGCGGGGGCGCTCAATCCGTACGCCCGCTACCGGTCCCCCGTCTCCCCGGCCGAGGTGAGCGCCTCCCCGGTGGTCGCCGATCCGCTGCGGCTGCTCGACATCTGCGCCACCTCGGACGGAGGGGCCGCGCTGGTCCTCTCCAGTACGGAGTTCGCGCGCCGCCACGGGGTCGCGGACCCCGTCCGTATCCGCGCGGTCTCCACGGTCGGTCCGGTCCATCCGAGGACCGTCATCGACCTTCCCGATATCGCCACCGACTCGGCGGCCCTCGTGGAGCCGCCGCCGTGCTCCTTCCGGGCGTCGACGGTCCGGGCCGCGTACGAGGAGGCGGGGATCGGGCCGGAGGATCTCTCCCTCGCGGAGGTGTACGACCTCTCCACCGCGCTGGAGCTGGAGTGGTACGAGGACATCGGCCTGTGCGCGCCCGGCGAGGGGGCGAAGCTCGTGCGGGACGGGACGACGGCGCTGGGCGGTCGAGTCCCGGTCAATGTCAGCGGCGGGCTGGCGTCCTTCGGCGAGGCCGTACCCGCCCAGGCCATCGCCCAGGTCTGCGAGCTGACCTGGCAGCTGCGGGGCGTCGCCGGAGAACGCCAGGTACCGGGCGCCCGTGCCGGAATCACCGCGAATCAGGGGCTGTTCGGGCACGGCTCGGCGGTGGTGGCCGTACGGTGAGCGCCGCGCCGTCAAGAGGGGCCCCGGCCGGACCCGGGACGACTGTCCCTTGACGGTGCGCCACGGCCGGTGAACACTGCGTTGTCGTCGGCGCCGGCGCTGCGGCAACTGTCCGCCGCCGTCCGCTGTTTCCGGGCACCTCCGCACAGGGTTTCGGCCACCACGGCCACCACGGCCACCACGGGACACCACGCACGTCGCTCGTCGGTACGCCGGCCGGAGCGCGGGTTTCGCCTGCTCCGGCTCCTCGTATCCCTGGCACACCACGGCACATCGTGGAGCACACATCCCCGCACGCAGCTCCGGGGCAGGCCCCGGGTGAGGGTTTAGGAGCGTCATGAGCAATGGAGACATCTTCGTCGGCGAGGCGGTCGGCACCGCGATTCTGATCATGTTCGGGGTGGGCGTCTGTGCCGCCGTGACCCTTCACCGCTCCAAAGCGCGAGCCGCCGGCTGGACCGCGATCACCTTCGGGTGGGGCTTCGGCGTGCTGGCGGGCGCGTACACCGCCGCCCCGTTGTCGGGCGGGCATCTCAACCCGGCCGTCACCCTGGGCATAGCCGTCGACACCGGGGAGTGGGGGAAGGTGCCCCTCTATGTCCTGGCGCAGTTCACCGGCGCGGTGATCGGCGCCGTACTGGCCTATCTGGTCTACTTCGCCCAGTTCCAGGCCAACCGGGACACGGCCACGGCGCAGCCCACCCTCGGGATCTTCGCCACCGCGCCGGAGATCCGCAGTCCGTTCGCGAACACGATGACCGAGGTGATCGTGACCGTCGGGCTGGTGCTGCCGATCCTCTCCCTCGCCAGGAATGACGGGATCGGTGTCGGGCAGGTGCCGGGGGAGGAAGCCGGGATCTATGGCTCGGGGATCTCCATCCTGCTGGTGTCGCTGCTGGTCGTCGGTATCGGCCTCTGCCTCGGGGGGCCCACCGGCTTCGCCGTCAACCCGGCGCGGGATCTGGGGCCGCGTATCGTCCACGCGCTGCTGCCGATCCCCAACAAGGGCTCGTCGGGGTGGGGATACGCCTGGGTTCCGGTGGTCGGGCCGGCCGTCGGCGGGGTGCTGGCCGGGCTGCTCTTCAACGTGATCCACTGACGCCATCGCGGCGTCCACTCAACCGACAAGGAACCGGACATGACGGACAGGTTCGTCGCGGCGATCGATCAGGGCACCACCTCCAGCCGCTGCATCATCTTCGACCGGGACGGCGGGATCGTCGCCGTCGACCAGCGCGAGCACCGTCAGATCCTGCCCCGGCCCGGCTGGGTGGAGCACGACGCGACGGAGATCTGGAACACCGTGCGGGAGGTGGTCGCGGGGGCGCTGGCGAAGGCGGGCCTGGAGGCCGGCGGGATCAGCGCGCTCGGCATCACCAACCAGCGCGAGACCACCGTGCTGTGGGACCGGGCCACGGGGCGGCCGGTGCACCACGCGATCGTCTGGCAGGACACCCGTACCGCCGCGCTCTGTGCCGAACTGGGCGGCGACGCGGGCCAGGACCGCTTCCGGGAGGCCACCGGGCTGCCGCTGGCGAGCTACTTCTCCGGGCCCAAGGCCGCCTGGCTGCTGGAGCACGTGCCGGGGCTGCGCGAGCGGGCCGAGCGCGGCGAGATCGCGTTCGGCACCATGGACTCCTGGCTGATCTGGAATCTCACCGGGGGCCCGGAGGGCGGTGTCCATGTCACGGATGTGACCAACGCGTCCCGGACCATGCTGATGAATCTGCGCACCCTGGAGTGGGACCCGGAGATCCTCGACGCGATGCGGGTGCCCCGGGCCGTACTGCCGGAGATCCGCTCCTCGGCCGAGGTGTACGGGACGGCCGTGGGACCGCTCGCGGGGGTGCCGGTGGCCTCCGCGCTCGGCGACCAGCAGGCGGCGGTCTTCGGGCAGGCCTGCTACGAGGAGGGGACGGCGAAGAACACCTATGGCACGGGGAGTTTTCTGCTGCTGAACACCGGGGAGCGGCCCGTTCCGTCACGGAGCGGACTGATCACCACCCTGGGGTACAAGATCGGTGACGCCCGCCCGGTGTACTGCCTGGAGGGGTCGATCGCGGTCACCGGGTCCCTGGTGCAGTGGTTCCGCGACCAGTTGGGGATCATCCGTACCGCCGATGAGATCGAGACACTCGCGGAGAGCGTGGAGGACAACGGCGGCGCCTATGTGGTGCCCGCTTTCTCCGGGCTCTACGCGCCGTACTGGCGTGCCGACGCCCGGGGAGTCATCACCGGTCTGACCCGGTATGTCACCAAGGCGCATCTGGCACGGGCGGTGCTGGAGGCGACGAGCTGGCAGACCCGGGAGGTGGTGGACGCGATGTACGAGGACTCGGGGGTGCGGATCACCACGCTCAAGGTGGACGGCGGAATGACCGCGAACGGTCTGCTGATGCAGCACCAGGCGGATGTGCTGGGGGTGCCGGTGGTGCGGCCGAGGGTCTCCGAGACGACCTGTCTGGGCGCCGCGTACGCGGCGGGTCTGGCGACGGGTGTCTGGTCGGGGCTCGACGAGCTGACCTCGCACTGGCGGCGGGACGCGGAGTGGCAGCCCCGGATGGCGGCGGAGGTCCGGGAGCGGGAGTACGCGAACTGGCGCAAGGCGGTGGAGCGGAGCTTCGGGTGGGAGGAGGCCTGAGGCGGGCCGTCCGGGCCGGGCCAGGCGCCGGGCCAGGCGCCTGGCCCGGGGGTCCGTACCCCGGTGATCGGGGGTGCGGACCCCGGGCCGGGGCGTCCAGGGATACGGCCGGTTCCGGGGCGTCCAGGGATACGGCCGGTTCCGGGGCGTTCAGGGGTACGGCCGGTTCCGGGCGGGTGGCGCCTCAGGTGGACGCGGCCTCGCGGCGCTCTCCGCCGACCCGTTCCAGGGCGTGTTCCACCACCGCGACCAGCACCTCCTTGACCGACTCGCGCTCCCGGGCGTCGCACATCATCAACGGGACACCGGGGTCGAGGTCGAGTGCCGCCCTGACCGAATCGGCCGGGAAGCGGCCGGCGCCGTCGAAGCAGTTGACCGCGACGGTGAAGGGGATGCCCCGGCGTTCGAAGTAGTCGACGGCCGCGAAGGAGTCCTCCAGGCGGCGGGTGTCGGCGAGGACGACCGCACCGAGCGCGCCCTGGGCCAGTTCGTCCCAGAGGAACCAGAAGCGGTCCTGTCCGGGGGTGCCGAAGACATAGAGAACCAGGTCCTCGCGGAGGGTGATCCGTCCGAAGTCCATGGCGACGGTGGTCGTCGTCTTGCTCTCGACCCCCTCGGTGTCGTCCACCGGGCGGCCCACCTCGCTGAGCGTCTCCTCGGTGCGCAGCGGTCTGATCTCGCTGACCGCGCCCACCAGGGTCGTCTTTCCCACCCCGAAGCCACCCGCGACCAGGATCTTCAGGGTCACCGGCTCGACGGGCCGCCGGCTGCTAGAGCGCCCGAAGACCATTGATCACCTCGCGGAGAATATTCACGTCCGGCAGTTCTGCCGGCGGAACGGGACGGGTTACGTGGACGAGTGCGTCCTCGACCAGATCGCCGACCAGGACCCGCACCACCCCGACGGGGAGGTCGAGGCCGGCCGCCAGTTCGGCGATGGACTGCGGGCTGTCCTCACAGCGTTCGACGATCTCGACATGCTCGGGGGAGAGCGACTGGTCGTGGACCGGATGATCGGCGGCGGGCTCCGGCACGACCAGCGCGATGAGGTCCATCCGGTGCTGGGCCGTCACCCGGGTGCGCCCGCGGGTCATGGCGTACGGACGGACCACCGGGCCCGCCTCCGCGTCGAAGTAGTGGTGCGGATGCTGGGCGTGATGGGTCGATTCGCTCATACCGGAACCATCACCCTCCGGGGTGACCGGTCCGCGGCGCGGTGGCGAGGTGGACTCCGACCCGTTTGACCATGAGCGTCATCTCGTACGCCACCTGGCCGACGTCCGAGTCGGCGTCCGCGAGGACGGCCAGACAGCTGCCGTCACCGGCGGCGGTGACGAAGAGGAAGGCCTCATCGAGCTCCACGACGGTCTGCCGGACCCTGCCCGCGTCGAAGTGGCGGCCCACGCCCTTGGCGAGGCTGTGGAATCCGGAGGCGACGGCGGCGAGGTGCTCGCTGTCCTCCCGGGTCAGCTCGCGCGAGGTGCCGGTCGCCAGGCCGTCGCTGGAGAGGACCAGGGCCTTGTGGATGCTGCCGACCCGGTCGACCAGTTCGTCGAGCAGCCAGTTGAGCTCGCCTGCGGCCGTGCTCCCCGGGCGTCCCTGGGTGGTGTGTGCTGCGGCATGCGGTGCGGTCATCGACCGTCCCCCTCCGATGTCGTTCGTGGTGCGTTCTGGCCTGGGGCGGCGCCGGTGGTCCGGTCGGCGCTGTCGTCCCCGTCTGCGTTCTTGAGCCGGCCCCGCTGCCAGCCCCGCTGCATGGAGGCCATACGGCTGCGTACCTCCTCGGCGTCCCGTTCGGCTTCCTGGCCCGGGTCCTGGGACGGTGTGCGGTCGGCCGGGGCGCTCACCCTGAGCTGCGGGGCCAGATTGGCCTGGCGGACCCGGCGGGGCAGGCCGTCGATCGTCGCGGGGCCCCGGTCGGCGGCGGTGACGTGCGCCGGGGCGGGTGCGCCGGACGCGTGGCCGGGGCGCTGCGGGGGCTCCGGGGCGGAGCGGGTGCGTCCGGGCTCGTCGACCCGGCGGCCGTGGTCGGTGACGAGGGTCGGGGGCTTGCGGCGGGGCAGCGGCACGGGTCCTGCCATCCGTTCCGGCGCCGGGTCCGGCGCCTGCTGGTGCTGGTCGTCCGGGCCGGAGCGCCGGGCCGTGCGGGACCGGGCGCGGAAGATGGCGCCGTCGTCGAGACCCGCGAGGCCGCCGGGGCCGGTGAGGGTGTCGGGGTCCGTGAGGGATTCGGTTCCGCCGAGACCCAGGGGGTCGACAGGTCCGAGGGAGCTGACGGGTCCCAGGGGGCCGACGGGTCCGAGGGAGCTGACGGGTCCCAGGGGGCCGACCGGGCCCTCCAGTTCGACCGGGCCGTCGAGGAGCGGGGAGCCCTCCCGGCGGGCGGGGCCCTGGCCGTGGGCCTGGCCCGGTCCCTGGCCGGTGGGCGCGGGGAGCCGCGACAGTCCGGCGGTCTCCTGGACCGGACCTCCCGGGAAGCCCGCGTCCGCGGGACCGGGGAGTCCGGACAGTCCGCGCTCGGAGCCGGGATGGCCCCGCTCGGGGGAGGGAATTCCGGAGAGCCTGCCGTCCGGGCCGCGCCGGGACGCGGGCGGGTCGCTCTTGCGGTCGAGCCGGAAACCGGAGCCCTGCATCTCGGGTGCCTCGGTGAGCAGGGCCGCGGGGATGAAGACGACCGCGGTCGTCCCGCCGTACGGGGAGGGCTGGAGCGAGACTCTGACCCCCTGCCGCTGGGCGAGCCGGCTGACGACGAACAGACCGAGGCGGTCGGTGTCGGACAGCTCGAACTCGGGGGTCTCGGCGAGGCGGAGATTGGCGTCGAGCAGCAGCTCGGGGGCCATCCCGAGACCCCGGTCGTGGATCTCCAGGGTGAAGCCGTTGGCCACGCGCTCGCCGAGCACCTGAACGCCGGTGTGCGGGGGCGAGAACACCGTGGCGTTCTCCAGGAGCTCGGCGATGAGGTGGGTGAGGTCGGCGACGGCGGGGCCGCCGACGCCGATGCGGGGCAGTCTGCGGACCTCGATCCGCTCGTAGTCCTCGACCTCCGCGACCGCGGCGCGCACCACGTCCATGAGCTGGATCGGCTTGCGCCACTGGCGGGAGGGGGCGGCGCCGGAGAGGATGACCAGTCCCTCCGCGTGCCGCCGCATCCGGGTGGTCAGATGGTCGAGCCGGAAGAGGTCGGCCAGCTCCTCGGTGTCCTCGGTGCGCCGCTCCATGGCGTCCAGCAGGGTGAGCTGGCGGTGGAGGAGGACCTGGTTGCGGCGGGCGAGGTTGACGAAGACCTCGGAGACCCCGCGCCGCATGTCGGCCTGGCGGACGGCGGCCTCGACGGCGGCCCGCTGGAGGGTGTTGAGGGCCAGACCGGCCTGCCCGATCTCGTCCTTGTCGTACTCCAGCCGGGGGGCCTCGGTCTCCACGTCGACCTGCTCGCCCGCGGCGAGGCGGCGCATCACGCTGGGCAGCCGGACGCCGGAGACCTCATGGGCCTCCTTGCGCAGCCTGGAGAGGTCGCGGACCAGGTCGCGGCCGATGCGCACGGAGACGATGACGGAGACGAGCAGGGCGAGGAAGCCGAGGACTCCCGCGACGCCCGCCTGGACGAAGACGCCGTAGGCGGCGGGGTCGACCCGGTCCTGGTAGCGCTCGCCCGATGCCTTGGCCTCGCGGCGCAGTTCGTCGAGGACGGGGGTCGCGGCGGCCTGCCACTCGGCCAGCTCGGCGGGGCCCGCCGCGTTGACCCGGCCGGACTCGATGAGGCGGTCCTCGGCGGCGCGCAGGGGGGCGGTCTTGGGGCCGCGCCAGAGCTGGGTGTAGATGTCGCGCTCGCCCGCGGGCAGCGCCTCCAGGTTGATCTCGTAGTACAGCTCGCGGTGGGCGACGAGGTCGGAGAAGCGGCGGATCTCGGCGGTGGTGACCTGGCCCGTGGTGAGGGCGGAGGCCATGAGCGCGTCCTCGCGGGAGAGCATCTCGGAGGCGCGGGCGAGTCCGACGACGGCGCGGCCGTGGCGCTCGATGCTCACGTCGTGGACGGCGTGCAGGGTGCTCAGGAAGGTGAAGCAGGGGTGGAGAATCCGGTTGTAGTAGTCCAGCGCCTGGGCCCGGGAGACGGTGCCCGTCTCGACCGAGCGGCGCAGGGCGACGAGTCCGTCGAAGCCCTCGATGAGGGAGGCGAGTCTGCGCTCGGCGTCGGAGCGCAGATCGTCGCGGACCTCCTTCTTGGCCGCGTTCCTCTTGAGGACGGCGATGGTGCGGTCCGTCGCCCCGCGCTTCTCCCGCAGAGCGGGGAGGGCCTTGGAGGACCGGCGGTCGGCGAGGTAGATCAGCGTCTGCCGGCGCTCCTGCTGGATGACGTCGAGGGAGTCGACCATGGGGTGGCCGACTTCCTCGGTGATCGTCCCGACGTCCAGCAGATCATCGGCCTGCCGGCCGGTGAGAGCGGTGGCGAAGGCCCAGAGGGCGGTCAGGGAGAGCAGCGGCACCAGCAACAACGCCACGATCTTCCGGCGGATGGACTTCCCGCGAAAGCGCATGGCCTCCCCCTGCTCAACTCCGCCCGTTACAGGCGGTGTTCTCTCGGTCAACAAACGGCGCGAGCCTACTACTGTCACACAGACAACTCGAAGACACGTCCGGGCGATTTTCGGCCTGCCGGAGCTGCGTTGATCACAGGTTGTCCCGGTATTCAAGGAGTTGGCATTCGCGGTGTGTCACGGGGTGCCTGGTGGCCCGTCTTTTTCCGGACGGCGGGAGATGGCTGGAACTCTTCCCTCCAGGTCCGGGATGCGGGAATCATCCGGGCTCGTCATACGTCTTTGTTCACAGGGGCTGTGAGGGGCGGCGGAGCCGGTCCACCGGCCGGACCGGCGGGCCCGGTTCTCAACTGCTTCCGCCGTGGCGGCTGTTCGTTCCGCCGCGCGGGCGCGATCCCGGGTCCGCCGGGAGCGGGCCGGTCGCCTCCCGCGCGCCGTGGCACGGCGCCGGGTGGTGCCGTGGGCCGGAGTAAAGCAGTGGATTCCGGGCAGCCACCCTGAAGGCGGAAGGACCTGGGGGACGGGGAGTGAGAGGGACCATGGAAACGGATGAGCGTCGCGCGGACAGACCGGCGGGGCGTCCGTCGTTCGCGCCGGTGCGACGGCAGCTCTGGGTGGAGGAACCGACCGCGCGCCGCCGCATGGCCGATCCGGTCCGTACGGCGGCCGTCCGCGCGGTGCTCATCGTCTCTCTGACCTTGATTCAGGCGATGATCGCTTTTCTCTGCACCCTCGCGGGCTCCTGGCTGGCGTTTCCGATGGTGCTCAGCAGTGTCGCGAGCACGGTGGTCGCCACCTGGGGCGTCCTGGACGTCTGGGTGACCCGCCAGGTGTGGAACCAGCGCCACGGTGTGGTGTCGGAGCCGAGCAGCAGCGCCCGTGCCCTGCGGCGCGAGCGGCGCAGGGAGCGGCGTGCGGCCAAGGCGGCGGCGCGCAGGACCGCGCGTATACGGCGGCGGGGCCCGGGCCGGGGCGAGCCCGTCGCGCAGCGGGGCGCGGGGCGGCTGTCGGAGCTGTCCGAGGTGTGACACCGGCCGGCCCGGCGCACCCATCAGGTCCGCCGCCCGTCCGGGCCGGGCCCTGATGGGCGCCCGACCAGGGGACGGGCGGCGGACCGGGGCTAGCCGGGCTCGGGGGCGGTGAGGGTCTGGGAGCGCTTGAACATCCGGGTGGCGGTGATCTCGCCGTGGACGGTCTCGCCCGAGGGGTCCTGCTGCGGCAGACCGGGCCGCAGATGCTCCTCCACGCTGATGTACTTGAGCCCGGCCCTGAGGTCGGCGTCGTTGCGGAGCCGGATGACCAGGGGGAACTCGGCGAGGGCGGTGGTGTCGAAGAGGCCCGTCGTGTAGAGCAGCTGGACACCCAGGGCGTCGGAGACCGCCCGCTGGAGCTCCAGCAGATAGGTGGCGTTGGCCCGGCCGATGGGGTTGTCGAGGAAGAGCGTGCCGGCGTGGCGGTGGCGGTCACGGCCGCGGTCGTTGCTGCGGAGGGCCGCCATGGTGCAGTAGAGGGCGATGGCGGCGGTGAGCAGCTGACCCCCGGAGAAGACATCGCCCATCTGTCCGACGGGGACGCGCTCGGCGCGCAGGACCGCGTCGGGCTTGAGGATCTCCACGGCGATGCCCCGGGGTTCCAGGGCCGCCTGGACCCCGCGCAGCAGCAGGGACATGCCGTCCCTGCGCCCCTCGCCGTACGCCGCCGACGCGTTCTTGCGGACGGCGGCGCGGGTGGCCTCGTCGACGACCTCGCCGAGGCGCTCGGCCAGGGTCGCCTGGTCGGGTTCCTCGAAGCGAATCCGCAGGAACTCCTGGCCGGACCACTCCCCCAGGCCCTCGGGCAGCCGGGAGAGCCGCTGGGCCGAGCGGAGGGTGGCGAGCGCGGACTCCACCAGGCCGCGCAGCCGGTCGACGATGGTGTCGCGGTTGCGCTCCAGCTGCTGGAGTTCGTCGGTCAGCACCCGGAGCCGGGGAGCGAACGCCTCGGCCCACTTCGCGGCGTGTTCGGGCAGGGCGGCGGCGGGCAGTTCCCGGATCTGCTGGCGGGCGGGGGTGCGCACCTGTTCGTAGCGGGTGGAGTTGGCGTGGCGCACCAGGATGTCGCTCGCCTCGCGGACGGCGGCCTCCGCGCCGGAGAGGTCGGTGGCGCAGCCGCGCAGGGAGCGCCGGGCCTCGGCGGCCAGGTGGCGGGCCTCGGCGAGGTCGCCGGGGTAGGGCTCCGGGGGCTGTTCGGCTTCCTCATCGTCGTCGCGCTGCTCGCGCAGCAGGTCGCGGAGGAGGGCGGCGGTCTCGTCGAAGCCGCCGGCCGCGTCCTCGGCGGTCCGGTGGGCGTGGAGCAGGCCCGTGTGGGTGTCGCGGGCGGTGTCCAGGGCGTCCGTGCGCGCGGCGAGTTCGGTGGTGGCGCCGCGCAGCAGGGTCTGGGCGTGCCCGGCGTCGGAGGGGACGAGGTCGTCGGGGAGCGCGGTGTGGGTGTCGTCTCCGTCGGAGGGGGCGAGGCGCTCGGCCTCTCCGCGCAGCCGGCCGAGCTTCTCGCTGGCCTCGGACGCGCGGGTCTCCAGCATCTGGACGAGGGACTCGGCGCGGGCCGCCGCCGCCTGGCGGGAGGGGCCGTCGGCGCCGTCCGTGCCTTCGAGGAGGAGGGAGGCCCGGGTGCGGACCTTGTTGGTGAGCCGGTCCAGTTCGGCGAGTGCGGCGCTCTCGTCGCTCTCGGCGCGGGCCTGCTCGGCGCGGAGGTCGGCGCCGACGCCGACCTTCTCGTACAGCTGGGAGGCCGAGCGGTAGGCCTCGCGGAGGGCCGGCAGGGAGGTGCGGGGGGCGTCCGGGGCGGCGTCGGGCAGGGTCTCCGGGGCGCCGGCGATCTCGGCCCGCTCCGCGCGCAGGGCGCGGGCGGTGCGGCGGGCGTCGTCGCCCGCGCGCTGGGCGGCCCTGCGGTCCTCGTCGGCGGCCTTCGCCCGCTCCAGGCAGACGGTGGCGCGGGCCTCGGATTCGGCTGCCTCGTCGGCCAGTTCGCGGAGTTTCAGCTGCCAGCCGGCGCGCTCCCGGAGCCGGAACGCGAGGCCGGCGAGGGCGTCGGCGGCGCGGCGCGCGCGCTGGGCGGTCTCCTGCCGGTCGTCGCGGACGAGGGCGGCCTCGGCGGCGGCCGCGTCGGCCTCCGCGCGCAGGGCGCGGGCCTCGGTCAGCTGTGCCTGGGCCTCCTCGGCGGTGCGGCGGGCGGTCTCGGCGCCCTGGGCCAGTTCGGCGAGCATGCCGGGCGGGCAGTCGGCGCGCCAGGAGCCGATGCGCGCGGCGAGGGAGCGGTCTCCGGCGAGCCGGGCCGCGAGGTCGCGGATCTCCTCGTCGCGCGCGGTCGCGCGGGCGCGCAGCGACTGCCGCTCCTCGTCGGCGGCGTGCTCGTCGTGCATGGCGGGGTTCGGCGGTACGAGGAAGACCTGGGTGTCGTCGCCGGGGGCGGGCACCGGCGCGAGCAGGGCGGCCGCGGTGCCGACGGCGACGGTGGACCGGGGCAGCAGGGCGGCTCCGGCGAGGGCCTCGCGGGCGCGCAGATGCGAGGCGGGGTCGGTGATGACGACTCCGTCCACCAGCTCGGGGCGGGCGGCGAGGACGGCGGCGTGGTCGGCGGGGTCGACCGCCTGGGCGAGGTAGCGCCAGCCGGGGAGGGCGGGGATGCCCTGCTCGCCGAGGTATTCGACGGTGGCGAGGACATCGGGGCCGGGGGGCAGCAGGCCGCCGTCGCCGAGGGCGCCGAGGATGCGGGAGTCGTCGGCGGCGGCTGTGCGCAGGTCGAAGAGCTGGCGTTCGGCGGACGCGATGTACTGGTCGAGGAGTTCGCGCAGGTCGTCGGCGTAGCGGTCGAGTTCCTCGGCGGTGAGGGGGGTGTCGTCGGAGCGGGTGGGGCCGGTGGCCGGGGCGGTGGTGCCGGCGGGGTCGTCCGCCCCGGTCGCGGTGCCGCGCCGGGGGGAGGGCACGGGTGCGGCGGACGGGGCGGGCGGCAGGCTGAGCAGCTCCGCGAGGCGTCCGTTCTCCGCGATCGAGGCGGCGGCGCGGTGTTCGGCGGTGTGGGCGCGCTCCGCGGTGCGGGCGGCGTCGGCGGCCCGGGCGGCGGCCAGCTCCGCGCGGGTCTCGGCCGCTGCGGCCTCCTTGGCGCGCTCGGCGGTGACCCGGCCCGATGCGCGGGCGGTGTCCCAGGCCGCGACCGCTGTCCTCTCGGCGTCGCTGGCGGCGAGGGCGGCGCGCGCGGGGTCGGCGTCCGGTGCGGTGTCGTCGAGCCAGCCGGCCCGTACCGCTTCGGCGGTCTCCTGTTCGACCTCGGTGAGCCGCTGGCGGAGGTGGCCGATCTCGCTGCGGGCGCGCTGGGCCTCGGTCGCGGCGGCGGTGGCGTCCCGGTGGGAGGTCTCGCCGGTCTGCTGGAGGGTGGCGGAGCGCTCCTCGTGTTCGTTGGCGAGCCGTTCGCCGTCCTCGGCGGCGGCGTGGAGCGCGCGGACGAGATCGGCGGCGGCCCGGGCGCGGGCGGCGAGGGCGGGGGCGGCGTCCCGCTCGGCCTCGCGGATCGCGGCGGCGACCCGGGCCGAGCGGTCGGCGGCGGCGCGGTGCCGGAGCACGGCCTCGGCCGCCTGCCAGGCGGAGTGCAGGGTCCGGGCGTCGGTCAGCTCGCGGCGCTGGGCCGCCGCGCCCTTCTCGGCGGCCGTCAGGGCCAGTGAGGCGTGCCGGTAAGCCAGTTCGGCGGCGATGAGGGCGCTGTGGCCGCGGGCCTGTTCGGCTCCGGTGACCGTGTGGGCGGCGGCGGTGACCTGCTGGGCGAGATCGGCGGTGCGGGCGCGCTCGCCGGTGGCGCGGGCGGAGAGCCGGCGGGCGAGGGCGCGGGTGCGGCGCTCGGCGCCGGTGTGGATCTCCCGGGCACGGGCCCGGGCCTCGGCGGCTTCCACGATGCGGCCGAGCAGATCGACGGAGCCGGCCGTGAAGTCCCGTTCGGCGGTCAGTTCGGCGCGGCGGCCGAGCTTGTTGCCGAAGCTGCTGACGAGGTCGGCGAGGCCGTCGGTGTCCCGGGTGTCGGTGACGGCGCGCAGCAGCAGATCGGTGAAGTCGGAGTCCTTCTTGACCGCGAAGAGGCCGGCGGCCTCGCCCTCGTCGGCGTTCATCTCGCGCTGGTACCGGAAGAGCTCGGGGTCGAGGCCCAGCTCGCCGAGGTGTTCGTTCCAGCGGTCGTGGATCTCCTCCCAGGCGACGTCGAGGTGGGGGTACACCTTGCCGGCCTCGGTGATCGCGTCGCGGAAGCCCTTCATGGTGCGGCGGCGGCCCCGCGCGCCGGAGGCGCCCTCGGCCGGGGACCGTACGGCGGTGGCCTCGGCGACGGGGAGGGAGTCCAGGCTCAGTCCGGGGCCGGGGCGGAAGGAGTACCACGCCTCGGCGAACTTCCTCGGGTCGTTGGAGACCTGGCGGCCCCGCCATTCGCTGACCTTGCCGACGACGACCAGCTCGCCGGTGAGGGTGTGCTGCCACTCCAGGGCGACGTGCCCGCAGTCGTCGGCGAGGAGGAACTTGCGCAGGACGCCGGAGCTGGCGCCGCCCAGGGTGTTGCGGTGGCCGGGGAGCATCACGGAGAAGATCAGCTTCAGCAGGACGGACTTGCCGCCGCCGTTCTCCAGGAAGAGGACGCCCGCGGGGGCGGGCCGGCGGGGCGGGCCGACCGGCTCCTCCTCGAAGAACTCCGCCTGCGTGGGCGCGGGGTGGGGCACCGGCGCGCCGACTCCGCGCAGATCCAGCACGGTGTCGGCGTAGCGCGCACCGGCGGGCCCGATGGAGTAGAGGCGAACGCGGGACAACTCGTACATGGCGGCGGACTCTCGTGGTGGGTGGATCGCGCGGGACGCGGGGTGCGGTGCCGGACGGCGGGGTCAGGTGTGGAACGGGAGCCCGGCGTCGGCCACCAGCTCCAGGTCGTCCGCGTCGGACGGGGGGAGGAGGGTGGCGCTGCCGTCGCTGACGGGGACGACTCCGAGGTCGAGCAGTTCGGCCATGGCCGCGCTGCCCGCCATGTCGCGGACCTGGAGCTGGTAGCGGGCGGTGGTGCGGTAGGTGCCTCCCGCGTCGTCGCCGGTGCGCTGGAGGAAGCCGGATTCGGTGAGGAAGGCGACGGCCTTGCCGATGATGCCGGTGGTGGAGCCGGCGAGCCTGCGGGCGTCCTTGGTCGCGCCGGTGGCGCTGCGGCGGGCGTAGATCCGCCAGGCGGACTCCAGGCCGGGGGTGTCGGTGGCGGGGTCGGTGTTCTCGCCCTCCGTCGCGGCGCGCTCCTCCAGGCGGTGGCAGGCCTGCCGGACGAAGGCGTCGACGCCGTTCACGGTGACGCGGCCGATGTAGCCGTCGTCGGCGAGGTCCTCGGGGCGGGGGAAGGCCAGGGCGGCGACGGCGAGGTGGGCCAGGCCGTGGAGGAAGCGGTCGGCGGAGTCGGCGGCGGCGCGGCGGGCGTAGTCGCCCATGCGGACGGCGAAGACGGAGTCGTCTCCGGCGGCGAGGGCCATGCCGGCGCGGGGGGAGACTTCGAGGACGATGAGGCCGAGGCCGGTGGCGACGGCGTCGGCGACACGGGCGAAGCCGGGGTCCTCGCGGTAGCGGCGCAGCAGGTCGGCGTACTCCGCGTCGCGGGCGGGGAGCAGTTTGGGCTGGAGTCCGAAGGAGACCAGGCGGGCGGCGTCGGCCGCGTCCGGAGGGGTGAGGCGGCCGGGGGCGCCGGGGGCGGTGTCCGCGGGCGCCTCGGTGGTGGCCGGTTCACGCCAGGGGTCGCGCTCGGCGTGCTGGTCGGTCACTGGGGTGGCTCCTCGTCGTGGGGTGTCGGTCGGGGGCGGCGGGACGGGCGGCGGAGAGGGGGGTGGCGGAGGCGGCTCATCCGGCCTCCGCGCGGTCCGCCGTCATGCCCGCCGCGTCCAGCAGGGCCGTGCCGACGATCAGATCGGCGCCGCCGAACTCCCAGTCGTCGAGTGCGGTGCCGTCGTCGACGGCGAAGAGCAGCCGTTCCTCGCCCTGGCGGTAGGCGGTGCCGACCGGAGGGCTGGCGGCGTGGACGGCCAGCAGGGCCACCAGGTAGGGAAGTTCGCTGTCGCCGCCTCGGCGGGCCTCGGCGAGCAGCCCGGACAGCCTGCGGGGGGCGTCGTGCTCCAGGTCCAGCAGTTCCATGGCGCGGGCGAGCTGCTCCTCGCTGAAGCGGCTGTCGTCGGGGGTGGCGATCAGGTCCGGTTCGGGCATTTCGGCGCCCAGGTGCTCCCGTTCCACGGGCGGGGTGAGCAGCAGGTCCACCAGGTCGCCCACCCGTACGGACGAGGGGGTGCGCGGGCCGGTGCCCCGGGCGAAGAAGGCGTCGGTGACCCGGATCGCCGCGTCCAGGGGCAGTGGCAGCACGGGGGCCACCAGCTGTCCGTACAGATCGAGGCCGGTGCGGGTGGTGGGGCGGGCGAAGGCCTGGCGGTCCTGCTCGGCCCGGAAGAGCGGTCCGGCCTCCAGCAGCCGGGACTGGAGCTGGGTGTGGCGGCGGATGCAGTCCTTGACGATGTCGACCAGCTCGGCGGCGCGGCGCTTGTGCTCGGGGTCCTCCGCCTCGTCGCGCGCGCGGCGGATGTTCGTGAGGATCGCGTTCTCGTGGCGGTAGCGGTCGGCGACGTGGTCGAGGGCCTCGGCGATCATGTCGGGGACGGCGTTGAGCCAGTCGACGGCGCGGACGTTGCGGCGGGTGGCCTCCAGGGTCCGGCGCAGGGTCTCGGCGTACTGGACGGTGCGGTAGCGGGCCTGCTCGGCGGCGAGCTGGGCGTCCGCGAGCCGGCCGCGGCTGATGAGGACCTCCAGCTTGACCTCGGCGGCGATCTGGGCGCTGGTGACGTCGGTGTCGAGGGCGCCGACGAGGACGTTGACCGCCTCGTCGGTGGTGCGCAGGCAGACGCTGCCGCCGTAGCCGGGGACTTCCTCGATGAGCTTGAAGTCGTAGTCGCGGCGGGTGTAGACGCCGTCGGTGCCGAAGGTGCCGTAGACCGCGCGGAAGCCCCGGTCGACGCTGCCGACGTTGATCAGGTTCTCCAGCACCCAGCGGGCGACGCGCTCGTGCTCGGCGGCCGGGCGGCGCGGGGCCTGGGCGGCGATTCTGGGGAGCAGCCGGGTGACGACCTGGTCGTGGTCGGCGCCCGTGTCGAAGTCCATGTTCAGGGTGACGAGGTCGATGGCGGAGAGGGCGACCTCCGCCATCGCGTACACCGTGTACTCACCCGCGAGATTCGCCTTGCGGGCGTCCAGGTCGTGCAGCGGCGCGGTGCAGGCGAGCGCGCGGAGCCGCCGCGCCAGCCCTTCGTCGGCGGCCGGGCCCTGGGCGGGCCTCGGCCCCGCGCTGAGCTGGGGCGGAACGAATTCCGTCGAGGCAGGCGAAGTCACGCTGCACAGATTAGGTCCTCGCACTGACAACGGTCGAAACGGCGCGGAACGGCCCCGGTGGAGCCGCGCCGGGCACCGGGCCCAACCCCCGGAGAGGCGGGGGCGGCGGGGGCGGCACAGGCCCGTGGGCGGCGCGCGGGGCCCGAGGAGGCCGGGGCGGGGTACGGCGCGGCCGGGCGTACGGGAGCCGGCGGCGGGGTCCGGGCCGTATCTTGTGGATCTTGCCGGGCTCGCGTGCCCCGGGACCGCGCCTCGCCGCGCTGCCGCCGGTCGCCGGCGCTCCGCGTGGGCTTCTTCCTCCGCCTCGCGATCCACGGGCCCGGACCCCGCTCCCTGATCCGGCCCGGGTCCGGAAGGAACTCCCTAGGGGGTGTCGTCGTCCGTCACCAGATGGGCGTAGGTCTCCACCATCCGGGCGCGTGAGTCCTCCAGGTACTTCGCGAGGAGCTGTTCCGCCCCGGTGCGGTCGCCCGCCTTCAGCGCCTCCAGGATGGCCCGGTTCCGGACCAGGAAGGGCTGGTGGAGGCGGCGCGGGTCGTCGACGACATGGAAGGCCAGCCGCAGCTCCGCCAGCACGCCGCGCATCAGCTCGTCGGTGCGGGCGCTGCCGGCGAGGGCGACCAGTTCGCGGTGGAAGTGGATGTTGGCCGTGGAGACCCCTCGCCAGTCCTCCTCGCGCGCCGCTCTCTCGCCGCCGCTGACGGCCTCGTCGAGCGGGCCGAGCGCGTAGGGCGGATCGCCGAGGTCGTGGACCACGGCGCACTCGACGAGCTGCCGGGTGCGGTAGATGTCGGCGACGTCCTGGACCGCGAGCATCCGGACGAACACGCCCCGGTTGAGCCGGTGGACGAGCAGCCGTTCATGGGTGAGCAGCCGGAAGGACTCGCGCAGGGTGTTGCGCGAGACGCCGAGCGCCTTGCCGATGGCGTCCTCCGAGAGCCGCTCCCCCGGCTGGAAGTACCCTTCCGCGATCCGGGTGCGCAGGATGTCCGCGACCCGTTCCGCCGTGCTGGTGCGGCCCAGCAGGACGCGGTCGTCCGCCAGTCCGCCGAGTCCGTCGGCACGGTCGATCTCCGGCTCCGTCGTCCCCACGACACCCCTTTCCTCCCCGCCGCCGCCAAACCGGCGCACGGTGCTCATCGTAGAAGGAAGAACGAGCCAACGCGCCCCTTGTCGGATCGTTCAACGATCCTCTACCTTCGGCAGCACGGCACATTCCGGCAGCACCATCTCCCCTTCTGCGAGGTGCAGATGAGCACGGTCCACACAGAGCCGGACAAGGGCGGCTTGCACGAGGACGCGGGCGCCTTCGCCTGGCTCCGGGCCCTCGGCCCGCGAGGCCGGCGCGCCTTCGGCGGCGCGTTCGGCGGATACGCCCTCGATTCGTACGACTACTTCACCCTGCCGCTGAGCATGGTGGCGATCTCCGCGTACTTCAGCCTGAACAACGGGCAGACCGGGCTCCTCACCACGGTCACCCTGGTGGTGTCGGCGGTGGGCGGTGTTCTGGCCGGGATTCTCGCCGACCGGATCGGCCGGGTGAAGGCCCTGATGGTCACGGTGATCACCTATGCCGTGTTCACCGTGGCGTGCGGCTTCGCCCCCAACTACGAGACGCTGCTGGTCTTCCGCGCGCTCCAGGGCCTCGGCTTCGGGGGCGAGTGGGCCGTCGGCGCGATCCTGGTCGCCGAGTACGCCGGCGCCAAGCACCGGGGGCGCACCCTCGGTGCCGTGCAGAGCGCCTGGGCGGTCGGCTGGGGGCTGGCCGTGATCGTCTACACCCTGGTCTTCCAGTTCCTGGACGACGACATCGCCTGGCGGGTGCTGTTCTGGACGGGCGCGCTGCCCGCCCTGCTCGTCGTCTACCTGCGGCGCAATGTCAGCGACGCGCCGGAGGCCGCCGCCAAGCGCGCCGCCAGCGCCGTGCGCGGCTCCTTCTCCGCGATCTTCAAGAAGGACCTGCTGCGCACCACGGTCTTCGCGACCCTGCTCTCCACCGGTGTCCAGGGCGGCTATTACACCCTCGCGACCTGGGTGCCGACCTATCTGAAGACCGAGCGGGGGCTGACCGTGGTCGGCACCGGCGGGTATCTGGCGTTCCTGATATCCGGGGCCTTCATCGGCTATCTCACGGGCGGCTACCTCACCGACCGCATCGGCCGGAAGAAGAACATCGCCCTCTTCGCCGTCCTCTCGGCCTTCGGCATACTCGCCTACACCAGCCTGCCCTCGGGCGCCAACGGGCTGCTGCTGGTGCTCGGCTTCCCGCTGGGGTTCTGCATGTCGGCGATTTTCAGTGGTTTCGGCTCCTTCCTGAGCGAGCTGTATCCCGCCGCCGTGCGCGGCACCGGCCAGGGGTTCACCTACAACTGCGGCCGTGCGGTGGGGGCGTTCCTGCCGACTCTGGTGGGCTTCCTCTCGGACAGCTGGGGCGTCGGCGGCGCTCTGGTCCTCGGGGCACTGGGTTACGGTCTGGCCGGGGTGGCGCTGCTGGGTCTGCCCGAGACCCGGGGCAGGGAGTTGCTGTGATCCCGGTTCGGAACCCCGGCGGCGGCGCCGGGGTGCGGAGGAGGAGTACATGACCTGGGCGTCCATCGATCTCAACGCCGACCTCGGCGAGGGCTTCGGCCGCTGGCGGCTCACCGACGACGAGCAGTTGCTGTCCGTGGTCACCAGCGCCAATGTCGCCTGCGGCTTCCACGCCGGGGACGCGGTCACCATGCGACGGGTCTGCCGGCTGGCGGCCGAGCGGTCGGTGCGCATCGGCGCCCAGGTCTCCTACCGCGACCTGGCCGGCTTCGGCCGGCGCTCCATGGATGTGCCGGCGGACGAACTGTCCGCCGAGATCGCCTATCAGATCGGGGCCCTGGAGATCTTCGCCCGGGCCGCGGGGTCGCGGGTCTCCTATGTGAAACCGCACGGCGCGCTCTACAACCGGGTGGTCCACGACGAGGAGCAGGCCGGCGCCGTGGTCGACGGAGTGCTGCTGTCGGGCGAGCGGCTGCCGCTGCTGGGGCTGCCGGGCTCGAAGCTGCACACCATGGCGGAGAAGGCGGGGCTGCCCACCATCACGGAGGCGTTCGCGGACCGGGCGTACACCGCCGACGGCGGGCTGCTGCCGCGCGGCGAGGAGGGCGCGGTGCTCACCGATCCGGCGACCGTGGTCGAACGGTCGGTCAGCATGGCCCGGTTCGGGGTGATGACCGCGCACTGCGGCAGGAGTGTGCCGGTGCGGGCCCGCTCGCTCTGTCTGCACGGCGACACCCCGGGGGCGGTGACCCTGGCCGGGCGGGTCCGCCGTCAGCTGGAGGCCGCCGGGGTCCGGGTGGAGCCGTTCGTATGAACCCGGCCGACGGCCGCCCGGGCGAGCGGGCGGCGATGAGGGCGCTGCCGGTCGGCGACCGGGCGCTGCTGATCGAGCTGGCGGACGGGGAGACCGCCGGAGCGCTCCACGCCGAGCTGCTGCGCCGCCGTGCGGCGGGCACCCTTCCCGCCGTACGGGAGATGGTCCCCGCGGCCAGGACCGTGCTGCTCGACGGGCTCGACCACCCGTCGGGGTTCGCCCGGGAGGTGCTGGAGTGGAGGATTCCGCCGCTGCGGGAGCGGGCTGCGGAGGTGATCGAGGTGCCGGTCCGCTATGACGGCCCCGACCTGGCCGAGGTCGCGGCGCTGTGGGGGGTGAGCGAGGAGGAGGTGGTGGCGATCCACTCGGCGGTGGAGTTCAGAGTGGCCTTCTGCGGCTTCGCGCCCGGTTTCGGCTATCTCACGGGGCTGCCGCAGCGGTACGCGGTGCCGCGCCGGGCCACTCCCCGGACCTCGGTGCCCTCGGGGTCGCTGGGGCTGGCCGGCGCGTACACCGGTGTCTATCCCCGGTCGTCCCCCGGTGGCTGGCAGTTGATCGGCACCACGGAGCTGGAGCTGTGGGAGCCGGCGCGAAAGCCGGCGGCACTGCTGTCACCGGGTGTCCGGGTGCGGTTCGTCGTGGAGCCGGAGCACACAGCGGGGCGCCCCGAACAGCCCGGGCCGCGCGCACGGTCCACGGGGCCGGAGGGGCCCGAGCGGCGGCGGGGCCGTGAGCCGGTCGTGGGCCGATGACGGACCGCGCCATCGCGGTGGTCCGGGCCGGTGCGCTGACCACCGTGCAGGACGCGGGGCGTCCCGGCCACGCGCACCTCGGGGTTCCGCGCTCGGGAGCGCTCGACCCCGGTGCCGCGGACCTCGTCAACCGGCTGGTCGGCAACCCGGAGGGCACGGCGGTGCTGGAGACCACCCTCAGCGGCTGCGCGGTACGGCCCCGGCGCACGGTGGTCGCGGCGGTCGGCGGGGCACCGTGCCCGGTCACCGTCGACGGGCGGCCCGTGGCCTGGGGGGCGCCCGTGCGCGTGCCCGCCGGGGCCGTGCTCGACGTGGGGTGGGCCACCGCCGGGGTGCGCGGCTACATCGGGTTCGCGGGGGGTGTCGGGGTCGATCCGGTGCTCGGGAGCCGGTCCACCGATCTGCTCTCGGGCCTCGGTCCGCCGCCGCTGGAGGACGGCGCCGTGCTGCCCCTGGGCGCGCCGGCCGGACCGCCCGCGCGGGTGGACGGGCCCGTTCCGTGGCCCGCGCCACCCGCTGAGCTGGTGCTCCGGACGCGGTGGGGACCGCGGGCCGACTGGTTCACCCCCGGGGCGCTGCGGATGTTCACCACCGCCGGTTACCGGGTGTCGGCCGCGAGCAACCGCATCGGGCTGCGGACGGCGGGCCCGGTGCTGGAGCGGTCGCGCGGTGCGGAGCTGCCCAGCGAGGGCATGGTGCTGGGGGCGGTGCAGGTGCCGCCGGACGGCTGTCCGGTGATCTTTCTCGCCGACCATCCGACGACGGGCGGCTATCCGGTGATCGCGGTCGTCGACGGGCGGGATCTCGCGGCGGCGGCCCAGGCGGTGGCGGGGACCCCGGTGCGCTTCGTCCCTCTGGGGTGACGGCCCGGACTCCGTGGCCCGGGGCGGGAGACGGGCGGGGCCCGGGGCGGGTCAGAGGGGTGGCGGGCCGTAGCCGCCGCCGCCCGGCGTCTCCATGACGAGCACATCCCCGGGCCCGACCTCGGCGGAGTCGACTCCGTCCAGTGGGGTCACCTCACCGTCCGCCCGCTCCAGGGTGTTCCTGCCGAGGGCCCCCGGGCTGCCGCCGGCCATGCCGTAGGGCGCGACGCGCCGGTTCCCGGTCAGCAGGGTCACCGTCATCGGCTCCAGGAAGCGCAGCCGCCGTACGGTTCCGGCGCCGCCGGGCCAGCGGCCCGTACCGCCGCTCCCGTGCCGGACCGAGAAGGCGTCGACGCGCACCGGACAGCGCCATTCCAGGACTTCGGGGTCGGTGAGGCGGGAGTTGGTCATATGGGTCTGGACGGCGTCCGTGCCCGGGAAGCCGTCGCCGGCGCCGGAGCCGCTCGCCACCGTCTCGTAGTACTGCACCCGGTCGTTGCCGAAGGTCAGATTGTTCATGGTGCCGGCCCCCTCGGCCTGGACGCCGAGCGCCGCGTACAGCGCTCCGGTGACGGCCTGGGAGGTCTCCACATTGCCGGCGACGGTGGCGGCGGGGAACGCGGGCGCGAGCATGGAGCCCTCGGGGACCCGCACCTCCAGGGGTTCCAGGCAGCCGCTGTTGAGCGGGATGTCCTCGCCGACCAGGGTCCGGAAGACATAGAGCACCGCCGCCATCACCACCGAGGTGGGTGCGTTGGCGTTGCCGGGCTGCTGCGGGGAGGTGCCGGTGAAGTCGATGAGGGCGCCGCGCCGGGCGCGGTCGATCCGCAGGGCCACGCGGATGACCGCGCCGCCGTCGGTCTCGTACCGGTACTCGCCGTCGCGCAGCCCGGCGACCAGCCGGCGGACCGACTCCTCCGCGTTGTCCCGCACATGGCGCATATAGGCGTGGACGACATCGAGACCGAACTGGTCGGCCATGCGGCGCAGTTCCGTGATGCCCTTCTCATTGGCGGCGATCTGGGCCCGCAGATCGGCGATGTTGAGATCGGGCGCGCGGGAGGGGTGGGCCGCGCCGGTGAGGAGTTCGCGGGTCTCGCGCTCGCGCAGCCGGCCGTCCCGGACCAGCAGCCAGTTGTCGAAGAGGACGCCCTCGTCCTCGATGGTCCGGCTGAAGGCGGGCATGGAGCCGGGGGTGATCCCGCCGATCTCGGCGTGGTGACCGCGCGACGCCACCAGGAAGAGCAGTTCGGCCCCCCGGGCGGCGGCGGGGGCCGGGGCAGGGGCCGGGCCGGAGTCGGGGGCCGGGCCGAAGACCGGGGTCACCACGGTCACATCGGGCAGATGGGTGCCGCCGTGGTACGGATCGTTGATCGCGTACACATCCCCGGGGCGCAGCCGGTCGCCGTTGCGGCGCAGCACCTCCTTGATCGACTCCCCCATCGAGCCGAGGTGGACCGGGATGTGGGGGGCGTTGGCGATGAGATTGCCCTCGGGGTCGAAGAGGGCGCAGGAGAAGTCGAGCCGCTCCTTGATGTTGACGGAGTGGGCGGTGTTCTCCAGGCGTACGCCCATCTGCTCGGCGATGGACATGAAGAGGTTGTTGAACACCTCCAGGAGGACGGGGTCGACCTCGGTGCCGGCCGCGACCCGGTCGGGGCGGGGCAGGACGCGGGTGAGCAGCAGATGGCCCTGCGGGTGGACCCGGGCGCGCCAGCCGGGGTCGACGACGGTCGTGGCGTCGGCCTCCGCGATGATCGCGGGTCCGTCGACCCCGTCGCCCGGCCCGAGGCCGGCCCGCTGGTGAAGAGGGATTTCCCGCTCCGCGCCGTCGACGAACATGGTGACGGGGGTGGGCGGCGTGGACTCGCCACCGGGCGGGTCGTCTTCCGGGGATTCCGCGAGCTTCGCGGAGTCCGCGGGCTTAGCGGAGTCCGCGGGTTTAGCGGGCTTCACGGAGTCCGCGGGCTCCACGGGGCCTCCGGCTTCCTCGGGGCCGTCCGGCGACGGGCCGCCCACCGCCTCCACCGACACGGCCTCCACCACGAGGGGCTTCTCCATGGTGAACGCGTAACGGGCCCGGTGGGCCGATGCGAAGGCGTCCTTCATCGCGGGGACGGTGTCCAGCGGTACGGGCAGGCTCGCGTCCGTGCCCGCGTAGCGGAGCAGCACCCGGGCCCGGGTGGTGATCGCGTCCTCGGGGATGCCGTCGGCCCGCAGCTCCGCGCGGGTGCGGGCGGCGAGCCGCTCGCACAGGTCGCGGACCCGGGCGAGGGAGCACTCGTCGAGTTCGGCCTCCACGGACTGTTCGCGCATGGCGGTGGCGTCGGCGAGCCCGATGCCGTACGCGGAGAGCACCCCGGCGAGCGGCGGTACGAGGACGGTGTCGACGCCGAGGGCGTCGGCGACCGCGCAGGCGTGCTGTCCGCCCGCGCCCCCGAAGGAGTTGAGGGCGTAGCGGGTGATGTCGTGCCCGCGCTGGACGGAGATCTTCTTGACCGCGTTCGCCATATTGAGCACGGCGATCTCCAGGAAGCCCGAGGCGACCTCCTCGGGGGTGGGCGTGGTTCCGGTCTCCGTACCGATCCGGCGGGCGAGCGCGGTGAAGCGCTCGCGCACGGTACGGGCGTCCAGCGGCTGGTCGCCGCCCGGTCCGAAGACGGCGGGGAAGTGGGCGGGCTGGACACGGCCCAGCATCACATTGGCGTCGGTGACGGTGAGGGGGCCGCCGCGCCGGTAGCAGGCGGGGCCGGGGTCGGCGCCCGCGGAATCGGGGCCGACGCGGTAGCGGCGGCCGTCGAAGTGGAGTACGGAGCCGCCGCCCGCGGCGACGGTGTGGATGTTCATCATGGGCGCGCGCATCCGTACGCCCGCGACCCGGGTGTCCAGTTCGCGTTCGAACTCGCCCGCGTAGTGCGAGACATCGGTGGAGGTGCCTCCCATGTCGAAGCCGATGACCCGGTCGAATCCGGCCTGGGCCGCGGTGCGCGCCATGCCGACGACCCCGCCGGCCGGGCCGGAGAGCACGGCGTCCTTGCCCCGGAAGTGTGCGGCCTCGCGCAGACCGCCGTTGGACTGCATGAACATCAGGCGGATGCCGTCGAGTTCGCCGGCGATGCCGTCCACGTACCGGCGCAGGACCGGGGAGAGATAGGCGTCCACGACGGTGGTGTCGCCGCGCGGGATCAGTTTGATCAGAGGGCTGACCTCGTGGGAGCAGCTGATCTGGGTGAATCCGAGGTCGTGGGCGGCCTCGGCGACCCGCGTCTCGTGCGCGGGGTGCCGGTAGCCGTGCATCAGGACGACGGCCGCGCTGCTGAAGCCGTCGGCGCGGGCCCGGCGGAGCTGTTCGGTGACCCGGGGCAGATCGAGCGGACGGACGACGGCGCCGTGGGCGTCGACGCGCTCGGGTACCTCGATGACGCGTTCGTACACCGCTTCGGGGAGCACGATGTGGCGGTCGAAGATCCGGGGCCGGTTCTGGTAGGCGATCCGCAGGGCGTCGCGGAAGCCCTCGGTGATGAGGAGGACGGTCGGCTCGCCGCGCCGCTCCAGGAGGGCGTTGGTGGCGACGGTGGTGCCCATCCGGACGCTCGCGACCCGGTCGGCGGGGACGGGGGCGTCCGGTCCGGTGCCCAGGAGCAGCCGGATTCCGGCGACGGCGGCGTCCCGGTAGCGGTCGGGGTCGTGCGAGAGCAGCTTGCGGGTGACGAGCCGCCCGTCGGGCCGCCGCCCGACGATGTCGGTGAACGTGCCGCCTCGGTCGATCCAGAACTCCCAGCGCCCGGTCATGCCCTCCATTCTGGCAAGCGAAGCGGCTACGGACCCGGTGAGCGGGGGGCCTCGCGGGGGCGGGGGACCTCGCGGGGGCGAGCGGGCGGGGGCGGGCGAGCGGGCGGGGGCGGGGGACCTCGCGGGGGCGGGCGAGCGGGCGGACCGGACCGCGCCGGGGGCGGGGATGCCGCCGTGCGGGCGGGCCGGTGCGCCCTCGCGTACGGGTGGGGAGGGGTGGGTGCCGCCTCGCGCCCGGCCCGGGAGTCGCCCCCCGCCTCGGGCGCGCGGCGGCGGGGGCTGTGGTCCGGCGCGGCCTCCGGCTCTCGCACGCCCGGGCGTTCCGCACGGAAGGGGAGGGGGTGGTCCCGTGCGGAAGGCGACGCAGGGGGTGGTGTCGGAGGACCGCGCGCGTCGGGCCGGCCCCGGCCCCGGTCCCGGCTCGGTGCTCCCAGCACGCCGTACGCGACACGCCGTGCCTGGCGGCCCGCACCCTGCGCGCCGCACGCCACGGACCCGGGGCAGCGCGCCGTACCCGACCAGCCGTACCCGACCAGCCGTACCCGACCAGCCGTACCCGACCAGCCGTACCCGACCAGCCGTACCCGACCAGCCGTACCCGACCAGCCGTACCCGA